>JARFXP010000007.1 GCA_029194675.1 Nitrospira sp.
TTTCGTCCGGAGAAGAAGCCGTCAGGCAGGCGAAGGAACTTCGGCCGGACCTGATCCTCATGGACATCCATCTCGGTGCCGGCATGGACGGCGTGGAGGCGGCGAACCTGATCCGTACCAGGTTGGGTACCCCGATTGTGTTCCTGACGGCCCACTCCGACGAAGCCACCCTCCAGCGGGCCAAGGTCACGGAGCCCTCCGGCTTCATCCTCAAGCCCTACGAGGATAGGGACATCCAAACAGCCATCGAGATCGGGCTGTACAAGTCCATGATGGACCGTCGGCTGCGGGAAAACGAGCAATGGCTTACGGCCTCGCTCTCCAGCATCGGCGACGGCGTGATTGCTACGGATGAGGGCGGGCGGGTGCGGTTCATGAACCTGGTGGCCGAGCGGCTGACGGGGTGGACAAAGGCCGACGCCCGGGGTAGAGACGTGCTTGAGATTTTCCACATCGTTGAGGAAAAGACCCGTCAGCCCGTCCCGAACCCGGTTCATGGCGCACTGGCAACGGGCTCTCCCACCAATCTCTCCCAGGATACCATTCTGATCGGCAGGGCCGGGGCCGAATTCCTCCTCGACGATATTGCGGCCCCCATCCGGGACGTGAACGGCAGGGTCGAGGGAGCGGTGCTGGTGTTCCGGGACGTCACGGAGCGCCGCCGACTGGAAGAGCATCTGCGGCAGGCGCAGAAGATGGAGGCCATCGGGCGGCTGGCGGGCGGCATCGCCCACGACTTCAACAACATCATGGCCGTTGTCATGTGGTTCGGCGAACTATTGCTCGCCGGCAACCAGCGCGCCAAACAGAGACAAGAACTCGCACGGAACATCCTTGAGGTCGGGAAACAGGGCGCCATGCTCACCCGGCAGATCATGGCGTTCAGCCGTAAGCAAATCCTCATGCCCTTTGTGCTGAGCCTGAACACCGTCCTGCGGGATATGGGGCCGATGGTGAAGAGCCTCATCGGGAGCGGCATTGAGCTCGTGGTCGAGCTGGCCCCGGACCTCGCCCTCGTCAAAGCCGACCCGTCGCAGATAGGGCAGGTGGTCTTGAACTTGGCGGCGAACGCCCATGACGCCATGCCGAAAGGCGGGCGGCTGACCGTTGCCACAGCGAACGTCGAGTTGGGCGAACCGACGAGCCAGCAGCATCCCGACGTGACGCCGGGCCGATACGTCCTGCTGTCGATTCGCGACACCGGAAGCGGCATGTCCGATGATGTGCTGTCTCACATCTTCGAGCCATTCTTCACGACGAAAGATGCCGGCAAAGGAACCGGCCTCGGCCTCGCCACGGTGTACGGGATCGTCAAACAGAGCAGAGGTCACATCGACGTGTCGAGCAAAGTGGGGCAGGGAACCACGTTCCGGGTGTACCTGCCGGTGGTCAAGGAAGCCCCAACCACGCCGAGCAGCCCGAGCATCCAGCCGGCGACGAAGGGCCACGAAACGATCCTGATCGTCGAGGACCATGACACGGTCAGGAATATGATCGCGATGCTCCTCCAGCAGCATGGCTACAACGTGCTGGAGGCGTCGAACGGATCGGAAGGGCTGGCGGTAGCGGAGAACCACCGGGAACCGATCCATCTGGTGATCACAGACTTGGTGATGCCGAAGTTGTCCGGGCGGGAGATGGCCGATCGGCTGACGGTGCTCAGGCCTGGGCTACGGGTGCTGTTTATGTCGGGATACACCGAGGATGTGGTCATTCAGCAGGGTGTGGAGTCATCCACAGTGGACTTCCTGCACAAGCCGTTCGACATCGCGGCCCTGACGCAGAAGGTGCGGGAGATACTGGATCGGGAGTAAATCGGGGCAAGGTGCAACGGTCACTGAAAGGGCAGCACTCCTCGTGCATCAACGAGAATCAAAATGGCAATGGCCAAGCCCGCCATGAGAGCACTTTCCCGTATCATGGACCAGCCAGGCGATTGCTCAGCCTGGTCGCCGTTCCGGCCTAACGCGTCGAGCCAAGCCGCCATGCAGGCAAATCCAACCGACGAGAGGACGAGAGGTGAAGTCGTCATGGCAGCCAGGCCGTACGCGATCAACAGCGTCGAGGTATTCAAGTGCCGACTCTCTCCTGTTCCTCCTCGACGAACCCAATGAGGTCGCCGAAGCCATAAGCCGCCCGCTACCGCCCCAGCCCCTAGCGTCAAGAAGAGGATGCCCAGTGCTCCACCCTCCATTTGACGGGATAGGACCCAGAGCGAGGCAAAGAGCGCCGACGTTCCCATCGTAGCATGTCGTAGCCCATCCTGGATTGAAGTGCGCCACTGTCTTAATGGAGCCGTAGCGATGAAACCGCTGAGAATGCCGAGCACCGCTCCTCCGACAACATCAGTCAGGAAATGCGACCCTCGAAGGATACGACTGAGCGCGACGAACAGTGCGATCGCGATACAGAGCGGTCCAAAAAAAGGAAATTGTTTAGCCAGCACCGTGGCGACGGCAAAACTCGCCGTGCTATGTCCCGATGGAAATGAGTCCAGCCCCGATGCCAAGGAAAGAGTCATCTGCCAGTCTCCCGAGTGGACGAACTTCGGTCGGGGCCTTCCGATGAGATGTTTCAGTCCGTTGGCGAGCAATGCGGCGATGCCATGAGCGATCAGCGACTGAACGGCAACCAGCCTGATAGTCGGCTTTTCAAAAGCCCATGCGCCAAGGAGCAGTAGGATGCTTAAGGATGCCAGTCGCCATCCTTCGCCGATCCAGTCTCCCATATCGCTGGTGAACGCCATCCACGGAACAGTGAGTTGATCCCATGGTAGATGAATGGTCACCGAGCGCACATACTTGGTAATCGGCAGATCAAACTGAGCCACGCCGAGAAAGTTGATGGCCAATGCGGCGCAGGAACAACCGCCTGCGGCGATCGAGGTAAGCTTGTTCCGGGATGACTGTGACGAGGCACTCATCAAGCCACGATCTGTAGCAAGGCTCCCTGGATTTCCGGAACTGACCACCAATCGCTCATCGTCGATTACCGTGCCTTACGGCACCCAGTCAGCCAGGAACACGTTGAATTCCCCAGGCTCCTTTGCATGTCGATCCGATACCCAGACGAGACGTTTACCGTCCGGAGAAAACATAGGGAAGCTATTAAAATGTCCCTCCATGGTGAGACGTTCTAATCCGGTTCCGTCATCACGCACCAGATACAGATGGAAACTGGGGCGTCCCCCTTCCCCTCTCGTTTCTATGTTTGAGGAAAAGATGATGCGTGTGCCGTCGGGATGAAAATAGGGAGAGAAATTCGACGCGCCGTTGGTTGTGACCTGTTTCTTGTTCGACCCATCGGCATTCATCACAAAAAGTTCAAGCTGACCGGGCTCAACCAGACGTTGTGCCAGCAACTCCTTGTATTTGGCCACTTCGGATGGATCGGTCGGATGGGCCGCCCGATAGACGATTCGCTTGCTGTCCGGTGAAAAGAACGCTCCGCCGTCGTATCCGACATCGTCCGTCAGGCGACGCACGTTCGAGCCGTCCAGATTCATCGTGTATAGGTCAAGATCTCCATCCTTCACGGATGTCCAGACAATGGTTTTCCCATCAGGCGAGATCGTGGCCTCGGCATCATATCCCGGCGAAGCCGTCAGCCTCCGCATGTCCTGTCCGTCAAGATTCGAAGAGTAGACATCGTAATCGTCGAGCGCCCATCGATAGGCCCCATCCCGTTTAGGTTTTGGCGGACAATCGGGCCCGGCCGCGTGTGTCGAGGAGTAGAGCACCCGACTGTCACTGGGGAAAAAATAGCCGCAGGTCGTTGCGCCTTTCCCGGTACTCACCAAGTGGACGGTCCTGCTTTCCACATCCATCACATACATTTGATAGCAGCCCAGGCCCGACTCGGCTGGTTTGCCGACAGAGGCCGGCGAATCCCTCAGCCAGTTGTTCGTCGATTGCAAAATCAACTTGGTCCCGCTGAAGGAAAAATAGGCCTCCGCGTTCTGGCGACCAAAGGTCAGCTGGCGGATATTGGCGAGATGCGGTTCCATAGAACGCGCCGACACCACAAGCTCCTTCGGCTGATCAGCTGCCACTGCAAACGGGGAAATACTCATCAAGGCACAGAACCCCCATAGCCACATTCCCGCGGTCCTACGGCCTTGCATCAATCCTGACCTCCTTCACATCCGGAGAACCTTGCCACACTTCCCGTTTCGTCACGACTCCGTCTTGAAAAACGACGAAACTATGCCACCCATAATAAAACAGGAAGCGCGAGAGTTTTTCGACTGCGCCAGAAGTCACACCATACAGAACCGTGATGATGCTGTCCGGCACATTCGCCCGATGGCAAGAGAAGAGCACGGCCAGCTTCGGCCCATCATACGCCTGGCCATCGATCTGGAAACCTCTCTCTCCGAGTGCAACTCGGTCACCGCATGATTCCTGCACCGCGGACTGAACAGCCTGTCGCTCGTCGGCTCCTGCCAATACCAGGATCGATCCATCGCGGGGGAGGGAATTCTCTTTGAGAGAGATCACCGTAGTTCTATGCGATCCCGTTTGTTCATGATCGGTGATGCGAGACACAACCTGCTGCAACGGGGAAGCAGGGTCGGAAAACGCCCGTACCACGGTCTTCTGTCGATCCGTCACATAGCCGTTCAGCATGGGCGGCAGCTGACGTCTCGTCAGCCGGCGAAAACTCATCAGATCGGGATCAAGCTCCACCCGTAACGGCTGATCGGGAAGGACGAACTCGGCAACGCTCGCCGATGAGAGGCTAAGCACTATCGGCTTGATGTCCGTCGATTCCTTCATCACGATGCGGACGGGGATCGCCATCCGAAACGACTTCCCGGCCTGCTCCACCTGAACCGTCAATCGCCAAACTTCTCTGCTCTCCTCTCCTTTCACACGGCGAGCGTAGGCATCGCGCAAGGATACAAGAGGAGCGCCGGGCTGTTCGACCCATTGCTCGAAAAACCACCGCAAGTTCTGACCGCTCTCTCGAGAAAAGACTTCCTCGATCGATCTCCAGTCGGCCGGGCGATTGCGATAGATACTGACGAAGGCCTTCAAGCCTCGCCAGAATGGCTCGTCTCCGATTTCTTGGCGAAGGAGGTGAAACACGAAGGCCGATTTCTGATATCCGATGGCATTGTCCTTCTCGTCGTGTTTTCTGAGGAACTGCGCCACTGCATAATCTTCGTCGGGTTTCACATAGAGGTTGTACCCTTGAAGCATCATTCGTCTTTGCTCAAAAGCCTGCTGGGTATCCTGAACCAACTCGTGCCAGTAGTAATTTGCCAGGTAGGTCGTCAATCCTTCGACCCAGTTGCCGTGCTCATCGCGATTGAACACCGAATTGCCGATCCAGGAATGGACGATCTCATGCCCCAAGGCATAGGGTTGCACGTAGTGCCGCTTGATGCTGCCGCTACCGAGGAGAGTGAACGACGGCAGACCAAGGCCGCTCGGAAAAAAATTCTCTACCACCGCAAATTTCTCAAACGGATAGTCCCCCAATATCTTGACATACGCGTCGAGGTATTTTGCCGCCGCCTCGAGATACTCCTCCGCCACGCCCGCATTGTCGGGAAAGAAATAGGTCTGGAGCTCAACCCGTTGTCCGGTCGGACCTTTCCATTCTCTCAATTTGGCCACAAACTTATTGGCGACGAGCGTGAACGCTTCAGACCGGTCCTGAGCGACCCAGGTCGAGGAGACCTTTCCTGCATTCGTCGTCTCGGTTTCCTTCCGTCCCGATGCGATCGCAGTCCATTCCTGCGGAATCTGAGCAGCCACTCGATAGGTACTGAGTGAGCCGGCGACATCGGGGTACCATCGGCTTTCACCGCTCAGATACACGCCTTCCAGGCCGATGTGCCCCGCTGTTTCGCTGGGGGTGACGAACCGCAAGTGACGCGGTTCCTTCGGCGGTTCATTGATCTGGCCACGATAGTGCATGACCAATGTGACCATCCGGCCACGCTCTGTTGGAAGGGAAACTATGATGCGCTGAACCGTGGTCTCAGAAGGACGCAGGCTCGTGAATGGGACGACGTCGCCCCCGTTTCGTTGCCCGCCCGAGATCGCGTGCGTTCGCACGGCGATGGACTCGACATGCAGCGTATGTGCAAGCGTGAACGTGACCGATGTAACCTGTGGATCAACCTCCAGTTCGATCTGATCGCTCGCCATCAATTCGTGCACAGCGGGATTCAGCTCGACAGAGAGGTCATGGTGAACGAGTGTGAAACCTTCATTGGATGGTGAGGCCAAAGCGTCCCGAATCGGGACGACGGAGATCAATAGAAGATTAATGAGGCAAAATTGAAGAGCCAGTTTCCCGATAGACATCAGGAAACTTTTTAACACTCGCGGCAGACGAGTACAAGCTGGATCGCGGTCAAGAGTCGCTCAAGGTCGACCGGTTTTATAAGAATCTCCTGAGGGCCTAGACTCCACGCTTCTTGAAGCAACTCCTCATTGTGACTTCCGGTCATGATGATGATACCACCCGAATAACCCTTGTCACGCAGGGAGCGAAGAACTTCGATCCCTGGCATTCCGGGCATGATCAGATCGAGCACGATCGCATCGGGCGACATGTCTTCGACTATCCGCAGAGCCTCGTGACCATCTTTGCCACCAAAGGCTCGATAACCGCGCAGACTGAGAAAACGGACCAAGAGGTCGCACAGGAGAGGTTCGTCATCGATTATCAAGACAGATTCATCGATCTGCTCGATGACATTCCCGCTGCCAAGAGGAGGCTGCGCGGTTGTTGACGGCACAGGTAGCTTTGAGAGTCGACTGACGGCTTCGACGAGGACGTCCAACGACAATCCTTTTCTGATAAAATCCGTGGCTCGTAGAGCGCGTGCTTGATTCTCCTGAATTTCGGTTGCTCCTCCGCCCAGGATAATCACCGGCGCATGGGGGTCGATAGCCCGGATTTCCTTCAAAACAGTTAGTCCGTCCATCTCCGGCATACGAAGATCCAGCAGGGTGACTCGGGGATTGTGTACACGGAATAGATCAAGACCTTCTCGTCCACTGGTCGTCGAAATGACGTGGCACCCTTGGCGGGTAAATACACTCTGCAGTAGATCGCAATTCATCTGATCGTCATCCACGATCAAGACTTTGATCATCGCTGCCAACCCTTCCTCAACCTGAAAAACCGTACCCTGGGGAAAAAGAATAGCACGAGACCGTGAACGATGAGAAGACAATGCGGGGTTTATGAAGAGGAAGTCGGCTGTCCGAACAGAGCCGCGACAAACGCCTCGGCATTGAAGTCCTGGAGGTCCTCGGCTCCTTCTCCCACACCGATGAGGCGCAAGGGAAGCTTCAATTCTTCGGCAATCGCGACGACGATACCCCCTCGTGCGGTCCCATCAAGCTTTGTCAGAGCAAGTCCAGTGACCCCCACTGCCTCGTGAAATTGACGGGCCTGCGCCAGCGCGTTCTGTCCGACCGTGGCATCCAGGACCAACAGCACTTCATGTGGTGCACCGGGTAATTCCTGAGCGATCACCCGTTTGACTTTCCGCAGCTCGTCCATCAGATTAAGCTTTGTGTGCAAGCGGCCCGCGGTATCGACTAGAACCATGTCCATCATCCTGGCTTTGGCTGAAACAATGCCGTCGAATGCCACGGCAGCCGGATCTGCACCGTGTCGTTGACGGATCACCTCCACTCCGATCCGATCCCCCCAAACTTGAAGTTGTTCAATGGCGGCTGCACGAAAGGTATCTCCTGCGACGAGAAGTGGTCGCCGTCCAGCCTGACTCATTCGCTGTGCAATTTTGGCGATGGTGGTTGTTTTTCCTACGCCGTTGACACCAATGACAAGGGTGACAAACGGTCTAGGGCCTTCATTGACCAGCTGATCGATTGTAGGTCCAGATACGGATTTTAAAATACTGTAGAGTGACCGACTTAAGACATTCTGAAGCCCTTCCGAAGTTTTTGCGTCCGCTCCGCGCGTCTCTTCCCGAACCCGCTGCATCAAACGGCCGACGGCGCAGGCGCCAAGGTCAGCAGCGAGCAGCGCCGCCTCCAGATCTTCAAGCAGTTCTTCGTCCGGTGTACGTCCGAGGAATTGGTCGAGGGATTGTTGCACGACATTGCGTGTTTTGCCTAGCCCTTCGCTCAGCCGTTGAAACCATCCCATCGTCAACGACCTCGCATTTGCCGTTCACTACGGAACGTTATTATGCGAGACACAGGAGAAATCAGATGCACCAGGGTCCGTTCACGACGTGACATTCTCGCCGCTTCTCGTTGATTACGTTCATGATCGTATCCGCAGAGATGGAGCACCCCGTGCACCAACAGCATAGCCAGCTCATTGTCGATCGATCGTCCGGCTTCTTTTGCTTGGCGAATGGCAGTTGGTAACGAAATCACGACGTCACCAAGCATCTGGGTTGGAGGACTCGCACCTCGCGGCATAACGGCTTCGCGGATAGGGAAAGCCAGTACATCGGTCGTTCGATCCTTCTTGCGGTATTCACGGTTCAGCCGTCGCATACGTCCGTCTCCAATCAATTCTAGACTCAGTTCCGATCGAGGCTCTCCGACTGCCGACAAGACACGTTCGGCTAGATAGGCCAGTGTGGTTTGTCGTACAACCAGCCGCGTGAGACGTACGCGAAGATAGACAGCCATCAATGGGAACTGCTGGATAGATCGGGCGACGACGAGCCGGCAACGGGCGACTTGCGGGGGTTGGATGATGGGCGCTGGTGAGAGGCGACCTGCCCTCGAGCATGTCGAGAATCACCGCTATTTATGGGATGATGACGATCATAGGCCTTGATAATATCTTGAACCAGTCGATGTCGGACCACATCCTTTTCATCAAAGTACACGAACTCAATTCCCTCAACCTCTCGGAGAATGTCTTTCACCTGAATGAGGCCGGACACTCTATCACTCGGTAAATCGACTTGCGTGATGTCGCCGGTAACGACAACTTTTGAATGGAACCCCAATCGGGTGAGAAACATTTTCATCTGCTCTGCTGTAGCATTTTGTGCTTCATCTAGAATGACGAAGGAATCGTTGAGCGTTCTTCCGCGCATGAAAGCCAGGGGGGCGATTTCAATATCTCCCCGCTCGATCAAGCGATTCGCTCGCTCCATGTCCATCATATCAAACAATGCATCGTAGAGTGGCCGCAGATAAGGATTCACTTTTTCGTATATATCGCCGGGCAGAAAACCGAGTTTTTCCCCTGCCTCAACCGCTGGCCGAGCAAGAATGATCCGGCTTACCTCTTTGTTCAGCAGGGCACTGACGGCCATCGCCATAGCTAGATAGGTTTTCCCCGTTCCGGCCGGGCCGATGGCGATCACAATGTCATGCCCCTCAATCGCTTCGATGTAGGCCTTCTGTGTGGGCGACTTGGGACCAACGAACCGTTTTTTTGTGACGATCATTGCCGACTCGCCGAGCAGGTTCATGAGCGAAGCTTCGGGAGTTCGACGCAATGCGCTGAGCGCATGAGTTACATCTTCAGCTTGGAGTGAGATCCCTTGGTTGGTCAGGGAGGCAAGCTCGACGAGGATGCGTTCTGCTTGACGGACAGCCTCGGGAAGACCGTCCAGCGTAAGTTCCTCCCCTCGCGCAGAGAGCCGGACTCCCAACTCGTCCTCGATCAACTTGAGGTGCCGGTCATGGTGACCGAACAGAACAGCGGTATTGGTGCCTTCTCGTAGCTTGAGCTTACGCACGAGTTTAGGGTGGTCTCCCTCCTACACCATGAAGAGATTGTAACAGACTAGAAAAAGCAGACACAAGCGGAGACAACATTCGGAGGAGATTTCAGGTTCCCGACGGCTTAGCGGGACCTGTGCTGGTCAAAGTCAAATCGAATTCCTGTGTGGCCATACCACCATACCCGTCTTTGGCCGCTACTTTGATATGGAAGATTCCCTCTTGATCGGACGGGATCTGCCATAGGATATGGCCGGATGTTTCATTGATGCTCATTCCGGTCGGGGCGGCTTCTAGATAATAAATCACTCGGTCGCCATCCGGATCCATAGCTTTCACAGTGTAGTCGAAACGGTCTTGCGAGTCTGAGATGGGAGGAGTGGAGACGATCCGCGGAGCACTATTCCCAAAAACGAGTGGTTCAGACTTCAAAGAATTCCCCGTAACGGCGGGATCATGCGCTGTCACCTCAACCATAATTTTATCGTGAGCCACAAATCCAGTCGTATCGAGAAAGGATTCTTCTCCTTCCTTAATCGCGGTTTCATTGCGATACCATTTGTAGGTCAAATCAACTCGATCATGGTCTGGATCGCTCGCTTCAACCACAGCTTCAATCTTATCCCCACTCCGCGCAGCCTGAGGTGTCAGTAAAATAGCCACCACCTTCGGGGAAGTATTCCCAACCTCGATGCTTTTCGCTCGATATGGGTGACCTTTATTAACACCGTCCGAGGGGATAATTTCCACAAAAACTGACTGCCCACGACTTAACATTTCAGCTGACAAGGTAGCGTGGGTTTGTCCGGCAAGAGCGGTGTTATCCACATACCATTGATATAAGAATGACACCGCCTCTCGCTCAGGATCTTGTGCATCGACCTGAACACCTACAGGCCCGGTCAGCTGGATAGGTTCGTTAAGGATCTTCGCAGAAGTAATGGTTGGAGGCTGGTTACCCTTACCCGAAGTCGATCCATTAGCCGCACCTGGCGAAGAAGCTGTACAGGACGTGCTGAAGAGTACTGCGCAGATACCCAAAGCCAGGAGTAAATATCGAGTAATATTTATAGATGACGTGTGCACATCGGTCGCTATCGATTCGTTACACTCACGGAAGTCATGGCGAGAATGTGCCACACCCATGACCTGTTTAAACAACATTCCCATCATGGCACCCTAGTCCCGTTGATGGACCCAGCTGACGAACCTACTATAAGTGTCGCCTTTGCCCGTATTCGTGCATATCGTGCTGCTATTACTCATCTGCGAGCATACCTTGGCTCCTGGGCCGGTTCCTCCACCGCCTCCTCCTTCATAGCCGAAGTGGACTGACAAGGCAGAGGCCATACCAACCCCAAGCGAGACTTTCGTCGTCACATTGGTATTGCTACCGGACGTCGAAGTTCCAATAACCGGTGACATGGAGGCAGTTCCAGTCTTGTAGAAGAGCCCATAGAGATAGCTGGCCCCGTCCGAGGCGCAGAAATCGGATGTCGGAGTGAAGGTCGGAAAGAAGACCGTCCCTCCAAACAGAGCCGGAATCACGACAGACCGTTCAGCTGAGTAGTTCGTGACAATGCCTCCATTCGTAATACTGACTGGACCTGGCAAGGTGACGCGCCAACCATCTTTCGAGGCCACCAGGCCGACCATCGAGGTCGTTCCCGTTCCGTTGAACGTTGTGACACCAGGATTGGTCGGATCAGTTACTTGATTGGTGGAGCCACTGCAAACAATGCAGACCACGGCGTTCGTTGCATCGACAAGATCATTCGTCCAACAACTGAGCTGGTTGGACTGTGTGCAGAATCCGTTCACCACTTTGTCTTTCATGCCGTACAAGCGCTGGATGGTGTTATCAACCTTGTCGGAATTCCCGATATATCGTCCCGTTCCAAAGAAGACCCACACTTGATTACTATCATCGATTGTCCAGGTCGGAGCAGCGGTCACAGGACCTAATTCAACTGTTCCAAGTAGAGGATCGTTGAAAGTATCAATCATTTCGGTCGGCACACGATTGCCCCCGCTTGCTATCCCCCAGCTGATCGGCAAACAGGGAGCTGCCGTACAGCCCATCGTGAGACGATACATTTTCCCTCTCCAAGGCAGAGACCCGTCATGCAAAGTTCGTCCCGCATACACGACATCCGTCCTGAAATCGAGATCCTTATCGGCCGAGATCAGGCCTGTCATGAAGGATCGAAGGGTCCCTACAGGCATACGGGTTACATTGACGTTGCCTATGCCAGGTCCCGCAGCCAGATCCACCGTGTAGAGAGCCGCTGACTGAGTCGGCGGGGTTGGAAGGTCTCCTTGATAACTATTGGGACCAGACCCGAACACGACATACCACTTCTCATTGACCTTGCTCGTTATGGCATCACCTGTCGGATTCGTCCGAACAACGGTCGGAGTGCTGGTTGTCAGACCAAGGTCAATATCGGAGAAGGTCCATAAGAGTTTCGGATCTACTTCGGGGTTAGTGATGTCGAGGACAAAGAACGCGCTATAGAACGTACGCGGGACACCACCGATAGTGGCCGTCATGGGAGGCGCACCAGACCCTACGACACATCTTCCGCAGCTCCCACCCATGCGGAACCCTCCGATCAGAATCGTGCCCCATCCTCCTGGGTGATCGGCATCCGGCGTGAAGATGCGGACATCTGCCACAGTCGGCTTGAGATCGACGTAATAGACATGCGTATAGTCGGTCCTTGCCAACCATTGCAGTTGGGGAAGCAAGTGCATCGGAACAAATCCCCACAGCTCGGCTCCCAGATTTGGCCCACTTGAATTATCAGTAGGGTTCTTGGTGAACCACCCGTGCTCGACTGTTCCGGGAGTCGCTGGGTCATCGCCCCTGTGATAGAAGCCGCCGTTGAAGGCGTGGAGCATCCCATCATTCGCTCCCAGGTACATCACCTGCCGCCTGTTACGATACTGCAGATAGTAGGCATTATATGATGCATCGCCGTATATCAAATCAAACCGAGCTCTTGGTGCGGCAACAATGGTCGGCGTGGAGTGAATCGCGTCACCGAGTTTCCAGACCTTGAACGTTCCGCTGCCGAGCGGAGTCTCGATCATCCTGGTGCGCAACCCTGCCACTTCATCGCCCCGGATGAAATTGATGAGATTCACGGCATTACTGCTACCCGAACAAACATCCCCCGGATAGCGAAGATAGTCCCTCAAGGCGTTACAGTTCACTGTACTGAAATCGATCTGCTCAGCAGGATCCACGAGGCCATTAATATTTGAATCAACCCATGTGAGAATCTTGCGCGATGCGGAGGGAGTGTTCGCGAGTTCCGCACCGGCCTCCCAGATCGGCTTGATATTCTTCAGATCATCGCCGAGGATGGTCGGCGCGGAATTATCAGCGACACCGTCACCATTGAGATCCACATACTTGTCCACTAACACTTTTCTATACGTTGGGCTGAGTGGATTATTGTCGTACCTCGTCGTAATGATCAGATCGTTCCTATAATCGAGCACACCATCCTTTACGGTATCTTCTCTGAAGTTGCCGAACCCATCGACGAACAGGCCATGGGCATAGCCCGTCCACTTGACGTTCGCTCCACCCTGTCCGATGTCGCTAGTGAAGAAATAGGCCTGGTAGATCGATCCCTCACCAGTCGAGGACGATGACAACACAGAGACCGACGTACCGGAGGCGCTCTTCCGCAAGATAGCGGTGATCGTGGCCATCAGGCGATCTTGGAGGTCATCGACGTTCGAAGATTCGAAATAATTATCTGGGATACCGTCGGTTCCTGGAGCGCCGGTAGCGTTGATGACTTTGTCCCATTCTGAAACCAAGTCAGGGATATTGTTACCATTACTATCCTCAAATCCACCGAGCTGGGCGGTGTGCATCAGGATTTCACGCCCGGCGATGTTCCCGAAGGCAAAGAATGTATAGACAGTGAGATTCTGGAACCCTTGCAGGCAATGGCCTGTCACAGCAAGAACCGGAATCATCCCGTCGGCTGTCCCATTACAGGGCCGAAGATCATTCGTATGGGCCCAGTAGGCGACGTCGTCAAGGTAGTGGTTCCCACTGCTGGCATAATCTGTTTTATGTTCACCAAGCAGGGTAGCCGGGGGAGTAGTACTATTCGTATTGCACGTCCCGTTCGGCGCATGAATCGTGGCGTTGCCTCCAACACAATGGAGCCCGTGTCTCCCATGAGCATAGTCCTGCAACCCGGCAGGAATGTTCGTATCCTGAGTCGGTTCTCCGTCTGTTACGAGGATGATAAAGGTCTTACAACAAGCCACCTGAGTAGAGGTGGACGCCCATGCCGGTGTGTGATTGCTGCCAAAAAAATAAGGATCTCGCCCACAAGCATTGGTGATGTAGCCGGGTGGACAGACCTCCGTGCCGGTCAGAACGGTAAGTTCTGAAGCCCCGATGGATCCCTCTCCTGTTCCCTGAAAACTCACCCCGTTTGAATTACCCCCAGAATATGCAACCGGGTACACGTACGATCCAGAGAGGTAGGTTGACTTAATCTGTGCCACGTAACGCGTCGTTTCATAGAGCGACTCAGAGAGGGGTGTCCAGGTCGAGGGGAATGATTCCTGAACTGCATCCAGCATGGCAGCCGTATTGGTGTTGAACGTTTCTACAGTACTGCCATTGAAGTCGATTGATTGACGTGATCCAACCCCCACCAACATCCGGGCGCCATCGCCGGTCGGTTTGAATTCAAAGAGACCGAATCGTGCGGAAGCTCCGATCTGCTGGATGACACCCGTTTGCTCGAGGCTATAGCCGACCTTGATTTCATATTTCCGCTGGCTGAAGCTATCACCGCAGTTGCTATCAAAACTGTTGTCGTTGTCGACGCAGAAATAGGCAGCATCGGTGCCAATATATATAGTTGCTGGATTGCTCCCCCTATCAGCTGAAGGAATCCTACCCACATAGGTGTTAGCCCCTGCACCAGCGTTATAGTTCACGAGTGCCAATTCTGTATTCACCCCCGACACCTGAGCCCTCACCGTCTTCAGCGCGGGGCTTCCGTTTGTCGGGCAAGATCCATCAGCCGCACGGGCCACAAAACAATCACCTCCACTCATGGCTTTCTTGAGCGCATCGAATCGCCGGAATGTGGCCCAATTGAGAAAGTTACCATCCCACTGAGTACTCGGGCAGGCCGTGGCTAGGGTCGCCTTCGCAGTTGTTGGTTCAAAACGTGTATCCCCTGTATCGTACGTATAACAGGTCAACGTATCAAAGTAGCCGGACCAGTTCGTGGTGTTTGTGAACACGAGATCCGCAGCATCCACACAGTCTCCGTCATCAGTGCGATCACACCCTAAACCGCTCATACTGCCGGAGTTATCGAGCACCAGGATGATGTTCGGCGAGACCTGATCGCTGACAAAGGGAGGCACGGTATAGTACTGATCCATCGTCTGGGCCTTGCCCACCGCAGGCAGCGCAAGGCAACCGATCAGCACGAGTACGGCGGTTCCACGAAGCGCAAGGTTCCGGCTATTCATGGCACCCTCCCTCTTCTCCAATCTCATCATGGATTTCTCGCAAGTGGGTTCCGCCGGAGGACTATTCCGGCAAAAATAGAATCATCCGATCAATCTTGTCTTTCGAATCCTTTTGGAGATGGAACTTCACCTCGATATCCATTCTGAGATAACCGGCGTTCAACTCGTCGCCGTGGCGATCCAGCAGAACCGCATCAGGGGTTAAGCTATAGGTCCTGTGATCGATCTGAAAAGTCGCTTCATAGACACCCGTGATCATTCCGCTCTGATATCCGACCGTCATCATCGGAGGCTGTTGATCCGCGTAAGTCGTCCCAGGAGCAAGCCCAACCATCGCCCCAATTCCAAAGGCCACTGCATAGGCTGCCCCCTTGCTCCAAGCCCTCTTAATACTTAGGGTGATCATGACTCCTGGCCTCCTCTTTTCTGGCGCGTCTTGCTCATGGATATGGCCTATAAGAAGCGTTGCAGACAACTATCACCGCTCTTGAGGCATTGATACACAGCTATGACGCGGCTCGTCGCGCCAGTCGCAGCATTCACAGCCTGACAGTCTATCCGGTAAACCATGTCCATCGCGGGAGTTTGTTCTTCAGTTGATCCACCAGCACGTTGCTTCCCAAATTGTAGGTCGATGTCACCATTCACAACATAATTGTTGACGTTCATGACAATGTTCGGAACAGCACCCGCTCCCCAGGCAACGTCCGGGCTGTTGCGAATAAAGTTGATCTCTTGCCCTAAGAAGCCTGCGTTGGAAGCAGGTACCGGGCCATTGGGAGCGATCAGCCAGGGCATGACCTGTCCATCGTCGATTGAATCTTTGATAACCTTGACCCCCATCCCTACACATGATTCAGCCGCGTCAGTCCCCTCTTCCACCATGCGCATGGCTCCGGCCGTCGAATTTTCCAGACCGGTCATCGTCAGTGCTGCAACACCCAGCGCTCCGGCCATGAGCATGATCATCATGACCGTCATGAATGACATCCCTTGTTCATCAAGCGTTCTCCGCCTCAGTCTCTCCAATCTACTTCCTGACTTCATCGTTAGTACCTCTGGTTTCTGAGTTCGACTGTCCTGGTTAGGATTCGTCTCCTAAACTGTAGATAGGCTTGTTGCTGAGCCGGCGTGCTGTTATCGCCGAGAGTAAACACCCCATTCACATGATTATGATCGCTGATCGTGGGGATCGTATTAGTGTTTTGGACAAGGGTTGATATTCCTTCGCCCGTCCCTTGATCAGTCCTGGTTTGCCTCGCCACAATGCTGACCTGAACCATGCGGATCTTGTTTGTGGTCATCTTGCTGCCAGGCGGTTGAAGGAACCAATTTACACCGGTGATACCGGACATAAAGTCTCCCTGATCGAATGAGTTGGATCCGTTCATATCGTCAATCGCACCGTCTGGCTCACCCCCGTTAATGTTGACGTTGCAGCCGTCGCACGCGTAGGCCAACTGTAGATCTTCTACCCCATCCATGACCGGCACGCAGGGATGAGGAAGGAGAGGATTCGGATTCGGGTTAGCACAATTGGGCGGAGTCCCTGGGAGAGGGACGCCAGGTGCCACTCCGCGGACCAAACAAGGGGCATTGCCCTGACAGAGATCGAGAGGATCAGGTGGAGGAATGACTTGATAGGTGATGCACTGGAGTAAGTAGACTTGTGTGCCGTGGCCAAATGTCGACGGATCTGGTATGGCTGGGTTCAGGTTCAATCCTGCGGGGGTTACTCCTCCCGGAGCAATTCGTGATCCGGCGACACCTCCAACCGAGACCGCCATTCCAGGCAATACAGCCGTTCCGCCAGGAATCACCGCTCCCATACCATTGACCGCGTTGTTCATCAAAGGGAGTGTGGCTATTGGTTGTTTCGCACCGCCGATCGTCCCAGGCGCAGCCGGAATGTTCAACTGCCACAGCGCCCCCACTGTGGCAATTGAATTCGTCATCGGCACGACCATTGATATTGAATCGGGCCCGAGATCGGGCCCGCCGGGAGTATTATCCGCTGGCACCAGGGCCGCAGGCATTCCGTTTACTACACAGTTACCCACTGCTCCTGGCACGACTCCTCCCACCAGGCCCTGCGTGCCAAAACCTGCGAGCTTTAGGTCGGCCGTGATCATATCGAGGCCGGTTCTCGCTGTTGCTTGAGTATTCACCACTTGATTGGTCATTCTGGTCGTCTTTTGTGTGACTGTGAGGGCCCCTAAGCCCGCCGCTACGATGGCTGTGGTCATCATGGTAGCAACCATAATCTCAGTGAGGGTAAATCCACGCTGGTCAAATATGGTTGGATTTTGAGATGCGATCATGAATCCACCTGTCTTGTCCTTTAGCTGTCCATGTCATTCAGCGACGAGAGTTGTCTGAAAGCTTACAGCCCTGAGTCGTTGGCCTGCGCCGCGATCATTCCACTGCACCTGCACAAGCACTTGCATCGCTCCTAGTGATGGATTGGCCGGAACGCCGTTAGTAACTTGGATCGTTCCTTGTACGTTGGTCAGGTTTGATGCCAGAACCAAGGTACGCCACTGTGTGCAATCGCCCTGAACGACTCGGATGATATTGAGAGGCGCCGGCTTGGTCACTCCGATTGGTGGCGGAGCCGGAACTGCTGCACAATTACCAGGCCCAAGTGTCTGAACATTGTGATAGGCCCAGGCATACTGTCGGTTGGCTTGAATGCGTTCCATCATGTCTGACGCGATGTTCGTGACAAGCGACAGATCATTGGCATCGACATTCTTGGTAAAGGCCATGCCTTGCATCGCCGCCATACCCATCACACCGATACCCAAAATCGCGGCCGATACTAAGACTTCCACCAAGGTAAAGCCTTTTTCATCCCTGGCCTTCATCACATTGTCCTCTTTCTCCCTACTGATTCCGAATGCAAGGATCGATTTGCTGGTTGCACCAGGTGACTTTTCCAGACGGCGCCAACGAGATCGAATAGATCAAAGTAGGGTCTCGGACGCTTTGCAGCTGAATCGTCATGGGCGCGAGAGGAGTCGTACTTAGTCCTCTGGGCGTAAAGCCGATCGGCGTAGCCGGCAACGGCAGAACAAAGGTCACGTTGAGCGGCAATGTTTCGACACCCAGAGGGGCTGTGAATGTGACTTGACTCTGGGAGCCCGGTACATTGGCGGGTGTCGCCACGATCATCGCATTGCGGCTGATGGCCGCCGACCGAGCAAACACGAGTCGGTTATAGAGACTCGTGGTCGTCTGGTAGAGTTCGTGGCGAGCGTACATCATCGTGAAATTGGGAACAGCTAATGCCGCGCTTATCCCTAGAATCGCGACAACGATCATGATCTCCAGCAGGGTGAACCCTCGCTGGTCGTCCTGCGATCGTCTGTCGCGTATTGCTTGTTGAAACAACATGGCTTCTCCTTATCGAGCAAAGGGCATGCCGCTCTAAGCACCGCATCGCCATCGCCTAACCCCTTGATGTGATGGTATTCTCACCCTACAGAACTCAAACAAATGCGGTCATTTTTCGCACTCAGGAAGGACAATTTTCTGCTTGGACGTTGTACGGTTTCTGTACACGGAGCGGTTGTATAGCATTCAGAATGCGTGAGTGATCCCTACGGAAAGTGACGGAGAGTTAGCCCTAATGCGAAATAATTTTGACATCAGAATGGATAGCCGTTGCGGGTGGCATGGCGAACGGGGCGAGTCTTTCCACCCTCCTACCCCACGCTGGCCAAGACACGCCTCTTCCCCATGGCGCGCGCTACGGAAGGCCTGGGGGACGGGGTGCACGGCGCGAGGGATAACGAGCGCCACGTTGGTGACCCGGCCTGGTCTTCAGTGCGAACGGTGGGGCTGTTTGGCATGATAGGGCCCTCGGAATAAACCAACAGACGAATTTTTATTTTCGGATTAGTCCTCATGAGCGATGGCTCACCCCGCATGATGAACATGCGCTATTCTGATAAGCACCGTGGCCTGGTCAACGGCGGGTACCCTTGGTACCACGAGTCCGCGATTAGTCTGCCGCGGGCGCTTTCGGCACCCCGCATTGTTGCCACGAGCACGCAGAACAGAGTCGTGAACAGGAGGCGCCTCCAGGCCACGGCCTTGACCCCTATCAGGAGGAGGGAGGCCATGGAGCGAGTACTCGAGCGATGCGCGGGACTGGATGTGCACAAAGAGACCGTCGCGGTGTGCGTGCGGGTGGCAGGGCCAGGGGGCGAACGCCTCCAGCACGTGCGGACCTTTGGCACGACGACGGCTGAGTTGCTGACGTTGCGGGATTGGCTGACCACCCACGGGGTCACCCACGTGGCCATGGAGAGCACGGGGGTGTACTGGAAGCCGATCTATTACGTGCTCGAAGAGGCCTTCACGTGTCTCTTGGTCAATGCTGCTCACATGCGCAACGTGCCAGGTCGCAAGACCGACGTTCAAGACGGCGTCTGGATCGCGCAATTGCTGGAGCATGGGCTGCTGCGGGGCAGCTTCGTGCCGCCGGCCCCGATCCGGGAGCTCCGGGATCTGACGCGCTACCGCAAAACGCTCATTCAGGAACGCGCCCGCGAAGTCCAGCGGCTGCACAAGGTCCTGGAAGATGCCGGCGTGAAATTGGCGTCGGTCGCCACCGATATCCTGGGCGTGTCGGGCCGGGCGATGCTGGACGCGCTGGTCGCTGGTACCACGGACCCCGAGGTGTTGGCCGACTTGGCCCGGGGGCGCTTGCGCGCCAAGCTGTCGGCGTTGCAACAGGCTCTGACCGGCCGCTTTCGTCGGCATCATGCGTTCCTGGTGAGTGAACTCCTGTCGCATCTGGACTATCTGGAGGAGGCCATTGAACGCCTGAGCCAGCGCATCGAGGAGCAGCTCCGCCCTTTTGCAGAGGTGGTGGCCCCGCTGGATGCGATCCCGGGGGTGAACCAGCGCACGATTGAAGGGATCGTGGCCGAGATCGGCGTCGACATGGCCTCCTTTCCTTCGGATCGCCATCTCAGCAGTTGGACGGGCATCTGTCCGGGGCACCACGAGAGTGCGGGCAAGCGGCAGAGCGGCAAGCCCCGCAAGGGCAACCGCTGGCTGCGCACCACGTTGACGGAAGCCGCCTTGGCCGCGATTCGGGTCAAAGACAGTCGGCTCGCCGCTCGCTACCGGCGCCTCATGCGGCATCGCGGGCACAAGAAAGCGGTGGTGGCAGTCGGGCATACGATCCTCGTAGTCGTCTATCACATGCTGAAGGACCGTGTGCCCTACCACGAGGTGGGCGCTGCCTACCTCGATCAACGGGATCGAGAGCAGGCCACCCGCCGGCACGTCAAGCAGTTGGAGCGCTTGGGCCATCGCGTGATCCTTGAGCCAGCCGCCTAAGTACGGTGGCATTTTCAGAACAGAGTTAGGACAATAGGCGTATGATCGGGTAGGATTTAACCTGCATAGGTGAAAAGGAATCGTATGAAACAAGAGTCTCGCAAGGTCCAACGGTTCGCCGTCCAGCTTCCTTGCAAATTTGGGAGCAATAAGGACAAGTTGAACGGAATTGTCTTAAATCTTTCGGCACAGGGATGTGCCATGCTGGCGGAGCAACTTCCGTCCGTATCGACCCACGTTTCGCTGGAGATCGATCTCTTGAACGGCGAAGCTCCTGCCGACATCGAATTGGCTGGAGTTCGCTGGATATCTGGACAACGATGTGGGCTGGAATTTATCCGCGTCTCACCCGAAATGTTGACGCGGTTGCAGGCTTTCGCTTTGCTGCTGGAGAAGGCGTCTTAACCTGAGTCTCACTTTATCGCCACAGCCCGGACTTGCCGATACGTCGTCAGACCTTTCAGGACTTTCTGGATGCCATTCTGCAACAAGGTGACCATTCCATCCCGCATCGCCACGCTAAGTATTTCGGCCGTCCTCGCTCTGGCTTGGATCAGATTCTTAATCTCCTCCGATCCAACTAGGAGTTCTTGCAGCGCCACCCTTCCCTTGAACCCACTGTGATTGCAGGCGTCACAACCTCTTCCACGGTAGAGAGCCAAATCGTCGGTGTAGGTAACTCCGAGCTTATCCCAATAACGGGCTCCATAGCCTTGCACGAGGTCGTCATATTCTTGCTGAGTCGGGTGGTAGCTTTCTTTGCACTGAGAGCAAATGCGCTTGCAGAGGCGCATAGCCAACACCCCCAACATCGCGTCGGCAAAGTTGAACGAGTCGCAACCCATGTCCAGCAATCGAGTGACGGTTTCTACCGCGCTGTTCGTATGGAGCGTGCTCATCACCAGATGACCGGTGAGCGAAGCTTCTATCGCGACATCGGCCGTTTCTTTGTCGCGCATCTCCCCGATCATGATCACGTCCGGATCGGCCCGAAGGAACGCGCGCATCGCTGCGGCAAAAGTAAAACCGATTTTCGGATGGACCTGAACCTGTCTCAAACCTTCTTGTGTGATCTCAATGGGATCCTCTGCCGTCCAAATCTTTCGCTCGTCGGTGTTGATGTCCTTCATTACGGCGTGCAGGGTGGTGGTTTTCCCTGAACCAGTCGGACCCACACAAAGGAAAATGCCATGCGGACGTTCGGACAATTCTTTAACCATCTGCAGAACGTCTTGGGAAAAGTCCATGGCCTCTAAAGGCATGGTTTCCTTTGCCGTTAGGAGACGCAGCACCACATCTTCGTTGTTTCCTGCTGTAGGCAATGTAGCTACCCGCAATTCGATTTCACGATCCTTCGCCAATTTGTAGCGGATTTTGCCGTCCTGAGGCTTCCGTCTCTCGGCTATATCGAGGTTGGCCATGATCTTCAGCCGCGAAACAATGGCGCGCCGATAGACTGCAGGAATATGCATATAGGTAAAACAGGTCCCATCGACACGGAACCGTACTGCCGTCTCCTTGCGATCTGAATAGGGCTCAATATGGACATCCGAGGCCCCTAATCGATACGCCTCGGCAATCACCTGGTTTGCGAGACGCACGATGGCCGAATCGTTTTCATCGATCTCTCCGGACTCGGCGTCCCGGTTTCGCTCGAGGCCCGCTTCATCGACGAGTTCTCCAAGAATCTCGGTTATCGATCCCCCGTTGGCCTGCCCTGTTGCGACAAGGAGATATTGTTCGATATCCCGCCGAAGCCCGACGGAAAATCGTATCGTCGTTCCAGGGAACGCGCGTCGTATATCGAGGCCCTTCTCCAGATCGTGCGGATCATTGATGACAATGTCGAGGATAGTCCCCTGTCGTTTCAACGGAATCCAGGCGCTCCTTCTGAGATAATCGAAACTGAGATTCTTCAAAAGCTCCGGGTCGATGACGGTTCGCTCATCATAGGAGACGTAGGGGCATTGGTAAAACTCGCTGAGCGCCGACCCGAGCGCTGACTTCGGCACGCGATACTTATCGAGCAAGAGGGTTTCTAGATCAATTTCCCGTGACAGAGATTCTTCTATCGCTGCATCGAGGTCAGTCTGTTTGATAAGCCCCCGATAGGCGATGCAGTCTAGGAGACTGCGTCCCATCGTCATCTTACGAGATTGTTTGGCCATCGACGACTTTTTCAGACTGGGTACCGAGAGGATCTGCCGTTTGTGATGCCTTTCAACGCCTTGCGTGATCATTCTATCTCATCCTTTCTCATCGACAATAGGAAGTTGTTTTTATGTGGCCTTCTTCTTCACACGTTCGATCTTCGACTATGGTTTAATATCGTGTCATCCAGGTACCAGGGGCACCATAGACCACGGGCAATCCACGATATAACCCTCGACTGAGATCGTGGTCATACCACACCTCCAATCTGCTTCCTGAACCGGCTGAGGTGATTGTCCCACCCGCTGCCACTGCTCCATATAACCTGACTCGTCCGGCTACCGTAATATCCCCACTTGCGTGGAGTACTCCATTGAAATGCATGTCCGTAAGTTGAACAGACATCCGAGCGACATCCTTACCCTGGTCTATTGGTGGAGGACTACGTACCCAGACCGACTGTCCTGTTCCACTGGGAGCAAGCACAACGTGGCCTTGTACTACCGCCATGCCCTCAAAGTACGGAACATGCAATTTGACAACCCCGAGATTGTCCGGGCGGGGAGCCATCTGATCGAGTGTGTCGATGAATATCAGACCAAGCTGATCGCCGCTTCCTTGTGACCGAAATACCTCGTCCGCCGAAATTCCATGTCCTGGTTCTACAAAACCTTGTGGATAGAGAAGACCTGCTCGATCAATCGCGAAGTACCGTCCGAACCTTTTTGCCACCCGCTTTATGTCTTCATAGGGCCATTGATCGAGGCGAACTCCCGGAACCGGATTCTGGACCATGTGCAGGTTGCTGGGGAAACTAGGAGTCTGTCCCGCAGATGCCTGCGTAACTTGAACCGTTCCGCCTATCCATCCTTCCATCCACCGATCTTCTGGTTGCGCCATTTCGTCATAGGCCTGCCCTGTTACCGGAGCCAGCGCACTCCTTAGCGGGATCTCATCAGCCTGTGTGAGGACCAGATCGCCTCGCACCTTTAACTCACCCCAATGCGCAGAGACCGGTGATTCGCTTCCTGGCTGGAACCGGCCAAGATGCTGACCCACTTGCACCGCGGCTCGTAACGGCGGCAACTCCAGCGCGCCCAATTGCATGAGTATCGATTGCCTGACTGGAGGATTGGTATTGGTTGCAACCGTAGCGTCGATTGTGCACAAGAGGCCCGGCTTGGACGGCGCGTAGACTTTGAGTTCTTCCACCTGCCCTAGATGTGTCAATGTGCGAAACATGCCGGTCTCTGAATCGTTCAACAGTCGGTTGTCTGAGGGATTGCCAGTCTGTAGCCGTACATCCGGCTGCTCCGCCGTACCGACGAATTGCGAGCGACCGGACACATCGAAAAAGGATGGCGCTCCGTCTTTATCGCGATTTCTTTTTTCATGAAGAGACGAAAGTTGAGATACCCCCGCAGTTGTCTCGGGGTTGTGAAACCAAGCCACCACCAATTCGCCCGCCGCATCCGCCAGTTGCTGGGCAACCGCCGACTGACCAGCTAGCCCAGCACTGACGGTCTCTTGTCCAGCCAGATTGAGAAGTGTCGCGCCCAGCAGCGATAACATGAGAGCGACAACCATGGCTCCCAGAAGTGCAATTCCCTGTTGACGATCATTGATATTGAAATACAACATGTCTTCACTCCTATGATCGAAGGCATACCTCCCGCATCATTCTATGCAGGGAGTGATTCGACTCGATCTCAAGCACGACTCGCCTCACGAGCGAGGGCTGCTGTGTCGCATGACCATGCTCGTCCCAATACGAAAAATGAAGAGCTTCTAAACCCTCGATGAGAGTATTCGCTCCTCCATCGACCATCCGCATCAGCTTCATCGTTCCGGCATCCTCTCGCTTGGTGTAATAGGCCACCCGATTGCTCACTTCCACAGAGGCACCCGCAGGAAACGACAAGGCTACCGGTTCAGTTACGGTCAGCTGATACCGTTGCCCTGAACGGGAGAGTTGATGCGCTTCACAGGCTTGGTGCCCACAAATGATTACGGTCTTCCCCTCGCTCCATCCACTGCCATCCTGCACTGCAATAACTGATTGGCCCGGCGCAACCGCACCGGTGGTTACCGTCCGCTGGGCGCTGATATTGGCATGAAACCGAAGTTCGTTCGGAGTCGCTGAGACGATAGAATCAGCCACCGCTAATCGAACTTCTTGTTCGAATACCTCTAACCCCAGTCGAAGGTCTTGCTGATGTCTCAGATCATTGTGCTGCTTGCCCGCGTGGGACTGCGCGACATTCAACGCATTCAACGCGGCGGCCAATACGATCGCTCCGACCGTCAAGCTAACCATCACTTCGGCCAGACAAACACCGCGCTGGTCGAACATCTCGTTGATCGATCTCCGGCACTGCTCGTGAGATTTGGCGATTTCCCTTTGGTTCATCGTTGTCCCACAAAGTTGGGATTGGCTCGAATGGTTGCCACCTGTACTTCCCGCTTGTGCCCGTTGAGCCCGGCATAGGACGCGACCGCTCGAATCATCACCATAGCGGCCGAGCGCAGCGGTCCTGGGCGTTCTGTTTCGATCATCCACACGACTGTCACTCCGTCACGTTCGTAACTGGCTGTGTAGATCCCATCACCCGCAGTTATGTCGGACCCTTGGCCGTCATCGGCCATGACCGTTTCCGGGGTGCCATCGTGATTGAGATCGTCTTCCAGAAGGGACTGCCAACGAATGGACCGCTTGGCTTCCAACCTGGCCTGGGCCAACTCGATCGCCTTACTGGTTAGGCCTCCCTGCTGTACGTGCCTAGACGAAAACTCCACTGCACCGAGAGTACCCATCAGGGCCACTCCTGAAATCACCATTGCCACCATCACTTCGATCAGACTGAAACCATCATTCTTCATCGTTCGACTCATAGGATCGATACCCGACCCGTGATGCTCACGGTGAGCTGTTGGGTCTGCCCTTCTAAGCTGTGAAGTTGAATCGTCGTAGCACTGGCCGAGCGTCCGCTTGGATGGAAGAGGATCTCCGGCCCTGCGCTTGGCTCTTCGATGACAATCCCTTTTCCCCCATAGTGATACGCGTGATGCGTGGTGGCCTTGTTGATGAACTCAGTGGTAAGGATCTGCTGGTCCATGTCGACGACGATTCGAACGCGGTCCCGATAGGTCATCGCCAGCTGCCGAGCACCACGCAGTTCCGAAGCGAGCTCCTCGGTCGTACAACGAAGCTGATTGCGCTTGTTGAGGACCAAATAGTCGGGAGCCGCCATTGTGGCGACCATCCCTATGATCGCGACAACCACCATGAGCTCCGTCAACGTCGTACCGTCTTGCTCCATATCCTTCTCCTTATCTTGAGTTGATTCGGTAGTTCGACGCTATGTCAAGACTCGTGCCACTCATCATTGAATCCTTTTCGGATTGTGCGCTTACCGAATAACTGTTGGATGAAGATACCTAAGCCATTGAATCGATAGGGCCACAATGAGAAGGATCTGGGATGACCTCGAAGGTATACCGTTATCCGGAAAGAGAGAAAAGCAGATAGCAGTAGTACCTCAAGAGATACAGTTGTTGACTGAAGAGATACAGTACGAAAGGGTGGGAATCGGCCAGGAGAGCCGTTATCCGGCCAAGATGCCCTGATACCAATCAAGGATAGATTGGCCAAAGAATAGTGCCACCAGCGCCCCGCAAACCAGAAACGGCCCGAAGGGAATGTAATCCTCGCGTTTGATCACCTGTGCGGCAATAAGAGTAAGCCCCACGAGTGATCCCAGGAACGACCCTACCATGATGGTCATCAGCGCGGGTTTCCATCCCAGAAATGCCCCTATCATCGCCAGAAGCTTGATGTCCCCCCCCCCCATCCCCTCCTTACCAAAAAGATAGGGACTGGCCCAGGCCAGAAGCCACAGGATTCCTCCGCCGACAAGAACCCCCAGCATGCCCCCCAGGAACCCGAGAGGTAAGACAGTGGTGGCGCAGACGAGGCCTACAATGATCCCTGGAAACGTCACGACATTGGGGATGATCTTATGCGAAAGATCGGTCCCAGCTACCACGAGGAGGGCTGAATAGAGCAGGCCGTACGCCACAGCAACCCAGCTTGGGCCGAAGAACCAAAGGAGCCCTACATAACCAGAGGCATTCAGGATCTCCACCAAGGGATAGCGGAAGGGAATGCGCACGGCACAATGCCTGCAGCGTCCCGCCAACGTGAAGTAACTTAGAACGGGAATGTTATCGTGCCAGGCAATGGAATGAGAGCAGCTCGGGCAATGGGAGCCTGGCCATGCGATCGACTCCTGCCGTGGCAAGCGGTAGATACAGACATTGAGAAAGCTACCGATGAGTGCGCCGAAAAGACCGACCATCGGCAGCCACAATAGAACCTGGCTCTCATGCATAATTGCTCAGAGTCATTACCCTACCCAGCAACCCTACTAGGGCCGAAGTCCCGCATTTACTTTCTCGCACAATCCTTCCATAATGACCTAGTGGGTTATACGATCTCACACCGAGTATACCTGAAACGTATACCTGTCAAAGGAGAACTCAGCATCATGGCCAAAGCAATTGGGAAGCCACGACCTCGGAAATCTTTAGCCGATCTTGAACCTCCTCCACGCACAAAACGGCCTGAGTCGCTTACGTCACGCGAGCAGGAAATTTTGGAGTTGATCTGGGCGGGATTTAAGAACAAGGAAATCGGTCACCGGTTGAAGATTAGCGTCAAAACCGTCGAAGCCCACCGCGCCAATATGATGAAGAAAATGCGAGTGTCGAATACGGCTCAACTGTTGAAAACCGCCATCCAGGGTGGCGCGCTGAGGGTCAGGTAACATCATCCTAGGTCGGACGGCGCTGACGAACCGCCTCAAACAGAACTATTGCGGCAGCAGCCGACACATTCAGCGATTGGACCTGGCCCCTCAGAGGAATGCGGACACGGTCATCGCAATGTTGCAGGACGCCAGGCCTGATTCCCGCTCCTTCCCCTCCCAGAACCAACCCGACCGCTTCTCGTAGGTCGATGTCCGTATATACCTTATTCGCTGACGGCGTCACCCCATAGAGCCAAACTCCGGCCGCTTTCAACGACTCGATCGATCTGCTCATGTTTGTCACGCGTGCAACGGGAATATGGTCGATCGCTCCGGCCGAGGCCTTGGCCACCACGGACGTAAGTCCGGCGGCTCGTCGTTCGGGGACAAATACTCCGTGGGCACCTGCCCCCTCCGCCGTGCGCAGCACGGCGCCGAGATTGTGTGGATCTTCGACTCCGTCCAAGACTACCAAGAGTGGCGCTTCATGCCTTTCGGCAGCTCGAGCGAGGATCGACTCCTCCGTCTGATAAGCCTTTGCTGAGGTAAAGGCCACCACCCCTTGGTGCTTGCCGTTGGGAACCAGACGGTCGAAGGAGGTCAGAGGCTGAACATGAATCGGAATATGCTGTGCTCGAGCTAGCTGCACCAAATCGGTGAACTGTTTGTCGGTTCGAATAACCAGCACACGTTGCAATGGTCGGTTTCCGGCTTTCAGCGCTTCGCGTACGGCATGGAGGCCGTAGAGAATCTCCTGGGAATTAACGCTTCCACCGGGTTGTGCCATCTGGCTTGTCCTCTAGCGTGATACCCAAAGACTTTAGGTCGGCACGAATTTCGTCAGCTCTTTTGAAATCTCTTCTCTTCTTTGCCTCGATGCGTTCAATCAATTTGCCGTCGATCTCCGCTTCAGTCATTTGTTTTGCTACTATTACCGTCGGTGGAAAAGTTTTAAGCACCAGCTGAGCAGGCTCTGGTACAATGCGGACGTTGAAATCCCACCGATCTAGATGAAACAAACCCAACACGGCGCCTAGGGAATGAAATACCTGGCGCGCAGTCTGTCTACCTTCTGTGGATAGTCCGGCTCCCAGGAGTTTGTTCACATCGCTCCGCAAGGCCTGTAAGGACGCAATCGCCATCGGCGTGTTGAAGTCATCATCCATCGCTGACTTGAACGCGGCCCTGCAGCGATCGATCGCGTGGTCAAGCCCCTGGTCCACGATCGCATTTCCGCCGGACTCGGCTAAGCGTCCGAAGAGGTCATAGAACCCATTGAGAGCGCTCTTTGTCTCCTTCAATGCCTGATCAGAAAAATCCAGTGGCCCGTGGTAATGAGTTGAAAGGAGAAAGTATCTGAGGATTTCCCCCATGATTTCTTGCGGCCACTCCGACTTCTCAAAAATTTCACGGATTGTGAAGAAGTTGCCGAGAGACTTCGACATCTTCTCTTTGTTGATCTGAACGAACCCGTTGTGAACCCAATAGCGTGCGAATTCTTTTCCTGTCGCGCCGCATGATTGGGCAATCTCGTTTTCATGATGTGGGAAGATGAGATCCATCCCACCGCCATGGATGTCGAAGGTTTCACCGAGGTGTCGAATCGACATGGCTGAACACTCGATGTGCCAGCCCGGCCGCCCTGGTCCCCACGGGCTTTCCCATGCCGGCTCGCCTGGCTTACTGCTCTTCCAAAGGGCAAAGTCCATCGGGTGATGTTTTCGGTCATCCACATCCACACGAGCGCCGGCTTGCAAGTCATCGAGCCGTCGTTTTGACAGCCTTCCATATTCCGGATATTTCGAGACCTCAAAATACACGTCTCCATCCACTGCGTAGGCCAATCCCTTTTTGATCAGTCGTTCTGTCAGCTGAATGATGTCGCCTATATGTTCCGTGGCCTTGGGCTCTGCAGTCGCAGCTCGGATCCCGAGCTTACCCATATCCTCATGGTAGGCCTGAATGAACTTGGCCGTCACGGCATCACAAGAAACTCCCTGTTCATTCGCCCGCTTGATGATCTTGTCGTCCACATCAGTGAAGTTCTTGACGAAAGCCACAGCATAACCGCTATACTCCAAGTACCGCCGGAGCACATCGAATACCAACGCGCTGCGGGCATGACCGATGTGGCAATAGTCATAGACCGTCACACCGCAAACGTACATACGTACTTTCTGCAGTTCAATCGACTCGAACGCCTCTTGTCTCCCAGTCAGGGTATTGAACAGTTTAAGCATACGGTTTAAGCTTCCGGACTCGTTCGTCGCCTTGGCCAGTGAGACCAGAGGAAGTACCCAATGGCTGCAGCCAGGACAAGTCCGATGACGATGTCAAATTGATGAAAGTAATCCCGAAGATGTTCCCACTGTTCACCCATACGAAGACCGATATAGGCCAACAGATAGCACCAGGGCAGCGCCCCTACAAATGTGAAGACGATAAACCGTGGGAAATTCATCTTCGCAATGCCGGCCGGAAGCGATATGAACGTCCGCACCACCGGGAGCATTCTGCCGAAAAAGACGGCTGCCTCTCCATATTTGGCGAACCAGCGATCGGCGATATCTAGATCGTGTTGTGAGACCAGGAAATACGGTCCATAGCGCTCTGCAAATGGTCGCCCACCCCAGACGCCCGCATAGTAGGCCACAATCGAACCGAGCACATTGCCGACCGCGCCGGCCAGCGTGACCCCGAGCATCGTAAACTGTCCGGTCATGACCAGATAGCCGGAAAACGGCATGATAATTTCACTGGGGAGCGGAATGCAGGCACTTTCGACGGCCATCGTGAAGAGGATGCCCCCATAGCCGAACCTGGAAATGCAGGCAATGACGAATCGGCTCAGCTCGCTGATGATGGTCTCGATCAGTCCTCCCATCACGCCCCTACCTGCCCTGTACGGCCGATCGCTGCCCGAGCGATTGAGGACTTCTTGACACCCCTGGCAATGATCGGCGCCCACTCGCGGAATTGATCCAGCACGCCATGATGCGTCGTGTCCAGACGGATCGGGGTGATGGAGACAAACCCTTCTTCGATCGCCTCGTGATCAGCGTCTTTACTGCGACTCCACGATATCCGCTCACCGGCAATCCAATAATATTTACGCCCGCGCGGATCGAGCTTTTCGATGATCGGATTATGAAACCGCCTTCGGCTGAGACAGGTGACCCGCACGCCGCTGATTCCGCGTTGCGGGCGATTTGGGATATTCACGTTCACGAGCGTCTCCTCCGGCAGACCGTGGGCAAGGACAAGCCGAACCACACGTACCGCATAGGTTGCACCGACGTCAAAGCGAAATGTCTGCACTCCTTCTTGGGATACCGCTACGGACGGTATTCCAAGGATGGTCCCTTCCATCGCCGCCGACACGGTGCCCGAGTACATCACATCATCGCCGAGGTTGACCCCTTTGTTAATGCCGGACACGACGATCGCAGGCGGTTTTGGCATGACTTTGAGCAGCGCAAGATTCACACAATCCACAGGGGTTCCATTCACGGCATACGTGCGTGGACTCAGTTCATGGAGGCGCAATGGCTTGTGCAATGTCACGGCGTGAGCGACTGCCGTGCGTTCCCGATCCGGGGCGACAATCCAGACTTCACCGATCGCAGCGAGCGCCTTCGCCAATGCGGTGATCCCCGGCGAATAGATACCGTCGTCGTTGGTCACGAGGATGCGCATGATCAGCCTTCAACACAAAGAGCTGCGCGCTGGATCAAGACCGAGTCGGTGGATACAGCCGCTCAGTTCTGAGCCCCCATCACTCAGCACTTTGGAGATTGGTCGGGGCGGCGGGATTTGAACCCACGACCACTCGCACCCCAAGCGAGTGCGCTACCGGGCTGCGCTACGCCCCGACACGGTCTTAACTCCGTAGGTACCCATCCTGGCAGATGAGTAGGCGACTGTCTTCGGTGAAACTGCCCTTCTCTCACAACGAATGAGCGTCGATAATCTTGAGAATCACTTGGAGATCCCCCCTCAACTTTTTGGCGACCTCCTTCGGGCGCAGCCGACGTGAAGCAGCCTGCCCACGACGTACCCAGTATCGCTTGACGCCCTCAAGGGTATGCCCCTCCTCATAGAGCATACGCTTGATTTCCAGAACGGTTTCGACATCCCGTTGAATATAGAGGCGTTGGTTCCCTCGACTCTTTTTGGGCTTCAAAAAAGTGAATTGAGTTTCCCAGAAACGAAGCACATACGCGGGAAGCTTCGTCAATCGACTCACTTCGCCGATTTTATAGAAAACCTTGCTCCCCAGCCTGGGTTCAGTTCCCATGACCGGCCTCACGGTACGCCTTGTCGTTTGTCGACGGAGCCGAGCTGGTTGTTGACCTGTCTGCTTTGTTTACGCAGGATGATCAAAAAGACCACCCGCAAGGCCGCAGCGAGCGACAAGCCGAGCCGTACAATGCGTCGTACGGTGAGGCTTTGAGCGATGCGAGAACGAAGCGGGCGGTTTTTTTCAGCATCCTGCTATGAATTGACGTATTTCTTGAATACCTGGCTCGGCCGAAACGTCACCACTCGACGGGGGGTAATGCCGATTTCTTCTCCAGTTCGAGGATTTCGTCCTTTACGGGCTCCCTTGCTGCGGACAACAAAATTTCCAAACCCCGCGATTTTGACCGATTCGCCCTTCTGCAAGACGGACTTCAGCAAATTCAGCACAAACTCAACGATATCAGCTGCTTCATTTTTTGAGATGCCGACTTGCTTGAAAATTTCGTCACCGATATCCGCCTTTCTCATGCCACCCCCATACGTGACCACTGCAACCCGCCGCGTTTCTGTCCGACCGGCTCCTCTCGCGATTCGATGAGTTTTGCTTAAGTTACGTGAGGTTATGAGACCTGTCAAGAATTAATTTGGTGAATGTTTATGAAAAATACTCTAGCCCTTGGCGAGAAGCTTGTACTCGATACTGTCTACGAGTGCCTGCCAGGTCGCTTCGATGATGTTTTCTGAAACCCCCACCGTCCCCCACTTATCTTTGTGGTCTCCGGATTCGATCAGGACACGTACTTTTGATTCGGTCCCCCGATTGGCCGCCAGCACACGCACCTTATAGTCAAGCAGCTTTACTTCTCGAAGCTGAGGGTAGAATTTTTCCAATGACTTACGCAGCGCATGGTCAAGCGCATTGACCGGTCCGGTCCCGACAGCCGCCGTATGTTCGATAGCCTCTCCCACCTTGACCATTACCGTCGCCTCAGAAAGAGGAGCTCCGTTCTCCTGCTTTTTTTCAACGATGACTCGGAATCCGAGCAATTGAAACGAAGGTTTGTGGCTCCCCATCGCCTTCCGCATCAACAGTTCGAACGATCCTTCTGCGCCTTCGAATTGATAGCCCTGGTTCTCACGGTCTTTCAGCGTATGTATCAGCTCGTCGACCTTGGAATGGTTCTTTGGAAGCTTGATGCCGTAGGCGTCAATCTTATCGAGCAGGCTGCTCCGTCCACCATAGTCCGAGATCAGCATCCGCTGTCGATTACCGACTTTGGTCGGATCGACATGCTCATAGGTCGCAGAATTCTTCAGCACCGCATGAATATGGACTCCGCCTTTGTGCGCAAACGCGGCATCGCCGACATAGGGTTGATGCTTGTTCGGCATCAGGTTTGCCACTTCGGTGACGAAGCCTGAAACAGCTTTCAGATGGCTCAAGCGATCGGCCAAAACAGGCCGCTTCATCTTCAACTCCAAATTGGGAATGATCGAACAAAGGTTCGCGTTCCCACATCGCTCACCAATCCCGTTGATCGTACCCTGCACCTGAACGATGCCGGTCTCGATCGCCACCAGGGAATTGGCCACCGCCATTTCGCAGTCGTTATGAGCGTGAATTCCGAGCGGAACCGGGCATTCGCGTTGAACCACTCGGCAAATCTCTCCGATCTCCCACGGCATCGTTCCACCGTTGGTGTCACACAGGATCACTCGCTCAGCTCCGGCCTCTACCGCTTTTCTGATGGTGGCGAGCGCATACTCGGGATTAGTCTTGTATCCGTCGAAGAAATGTTCCGCATCGTAGAACACCCGGCGTCCCTTCCCGTGGAGGTATGCGATGGAATCCGCGATCAACTCCAGATTCTTAGCCAGCGAGATCCCGAGGGCATCCGTTACATGGAAGGACCAGGTTTTTCCGAACAGAGTGATCGTCTTTGTTTCGGCACGGAGCAATGCCTGAAGATTGGGGTCCTTGCGGACAGCATTGCCGGCTTTTCTCGTAGAACCGAACGCGATGACCTCGGCATGTTGCAGCGGGATCGTCTTAATCATCCGGAAGAACTCAATGTCTTTCGGATTCGCTCCGGGCCAGCCGCCTTCAATAAAATGAACCCCAAGGCCATCCAACTTTTGCGCAATGAGCACTTTGTCTTCGGCTGAAAAACTGACATCCTCTGCCTGGGCGCCATCACGCAGCGTCGTATCGTAGATTTCCAACGACGCTGTCTGATCCGCAGACAGCTTTCCTTCAAGAACCGGCGGTTGCTCACTCGAAGCGCGGGAAGAGCCGGATGGTGAGGTGTTGCGAGCCATGGGAAGAAAGGGTATCAGGAGCGGGACTCTCCTGTCGAGACGTCAAGGTCCGGGCAATTCGCGGCAGCCTGAGTCGCTAGCGATCAGCCGGATTTCGCGACATACCTCCTCCTTCAAATCCCAAGGCATACGTGGTGCCGTGTCAGAGTGTAACCCCCAAAGTCTCTCGGGTAAAACCCTTGTCCCCTTATCCTCTCCGCTCCAGCCGATGGGATTTAAGAGAGCCAAACTTCCGATCCACCTATCTGTGCATCGGACTGAAGAGGATTCCCTGTTTGATCGGCAGATAGAGCTCCATGTCGGTCTTGGTGGCGATTTCACTGCTCGAAAGCTTATGGGAGGAACGATCAACTCCTTGATATCAAGCCCCAGCCCATCACCGGAGGTTCCGTGGCAACCGACACAGTGCTGTTGGTAAATTCTCTCTCCGTTCTTTTGATTTCCCGGGGAGTGTTGCGCCAGCGCGACGGATCCGGTCAAAGCGACTGCGACAAGACTCATCACAATACGTGAGTACCTACCCATCCCTCCGGTTAGATTGTTTCCAGGGCACCGTATCAACCGGCAATGCATGCGCAATCGAGAACGGACATCGGCGCGCGATTGTCAGTGTTGATGTTGCTCCCCTCCGCCGGATCCTCCACTCCCATGATCGCTACCACCCTGCCCCTGCCCGCTACCTCCCATGCCCCCACGACCCATGCCACCCATCCCACCGCGACCCATTCCGCCTCCGTGCCGCGTTTCGCTCTTCATTTGTTCGTGATGGGCACTGTCCTTCTCTCGTTGGTCAGGAGTCAATAGTGCCATGGCGCTGCGCTTACTTTTGATCGCCTCGAATAGACAGGCCCCTTCCGCTTGTTTTAGTTGCTCGACTTTCGCCTGAATCGCATTGAGGTCTGCCGGTTCATCTTCCGCCAGCGCATGGAGTTCAAGTCTTGCCACCTTGACATCGGCTTCCAACCGAGCTTCGGTTCGTCTGAAATCCAGTTGCAAGGCCTTGAGCTTGCCGATTTGTTCCGGCGTCAACCCAAACTCTTTGGCATGCTTCAGCAGATGTTTCAGATAGTGCCCGCCATGGTCATCTTGGTCTTCCTGATCATGACCACCGTGTGTCATCATCCCCCGGCCTTCGTCCGCAAGGCCCAGGAGTGCGGCCATCGCGATAATCACCGCCGCTCCCCTTAACCCAACAATCCACTTCGTCATGACCATTACCTCCCACCTTAGACAATCGGAAATCCTGGATCCCGCGTGCTGAGGGCCTGTTCCTACGACCCAACAGCCTCCGATCACTCGGATGCCGGGAGTGAAATCAGGACGCCGCCCAGCACGTCGTTGAGCTTATAGTCATGCTTCGCGCTACGAGGGTCGGCGTTGTGACAGGTCACACAGCTTGGCGAAACGGCTTGGTCTGCGTAGACGGCTTGGAAATATCGACCGCCTCCCTCCCTGACAAAGCCCTTGTATGGCTGATCGGGATGCGTCATAACCGCCTCGAGCGCTTTCTGTTCAAACTCGGTTCGCGGGCCGCTCTGCTTGTTGATCGGGTTGAGGCTGATCAACCGATAACGCACTTTGCTTCCCGTCAGCTCGGCCAAGCTCGATGACTCCTGAACGAATTGAGCCGGGAGAGGGAGTGCGCTTTCCAAACGCCATTTTTCCGACGATTTGATCGCACCTCTCTTCTGCATTCGCTCCACGACGTGGACTGTATAAAATGTCCTGTCGGCTGCCAGGACTGAATAAATATAGTCCGCCACCGTCTCCAATGGAACGCTGCCGGTCGATTCCTTGCCGGCGTTACCCATTCCCCAACTCCCGAGTACGCAGAGCGTAACGCTCAATCCTGCGATAAGACACTTCCTTGTTGACATGACACCCTCCCTTCGACCGAACTTCGTCCAGCTGGGAGACCGGCACAACAACATGATAAAAATGGCGAATCCTTCCCTCCCTCCCTTGTGGGACGGTGGAAATTGATTTCTTGACGATCATCCGCTGGCCTTGCAGTTCTTTCATCTCAAACGCCATAAGCTCCCACCCCGCATGACCGTACTCGTCAAGCGCGGCCTGGGTGCCTCGCCTGTCCGGCGGGACCTCGATCAGACGGTACTCAAACCGTGGTTGAGCCAGGGAGGGTTACGACACCACCAGATCTACGCGGGATCCTCTGTCCCTACACACCCCCATCTTCGATAGACACTCCAAGTCCGATCCAGGCCCTTAAGAGATCGTGACGGGTGATTGAGTACGCCACCTTCCCATTCTTCTTCACCGGCAAGCTTAAGAGTCGTTTGTCCTCCATGATTTTCACAGCTTCATCGACACTCGTCTCCTCGGTCACGGCGATGTGCTCCTTCACCATCACATCTTCGGCTGTTAAACGGTTGAGATCCTTTTTGGCTTCCAACGCCCGAAGAATGTCGAACTCGCTGATGAAGCCGATGAAGCTACCTCGTTCGTCGACGATCGGTGCGCCGGGGGTATGAGTGGCCAGGAGTTCAACGGCAACTCCCATCGCATTCTGATCACGACGAAAAACAAGCTCGTTCGTTGCACGTATCTGCCCGACGGTCTTGAACCCTCCCATAGGAACCCCTGGCCCGGTTAGCGTACTCATTGCGCCTCCTCCTGATTGATGGCTGATATAGCTGAATCCGTTGTTTTCACGTAAGCCTCCCTTTCCTCTATTGACTGAGAGCCTTCCCCCCCAACATTGGATTCAGAAAAGTTGAGTACGATCCTAATACCATCACCACGTTGCAAGACATGTGCGATAGGTATTGAGTGAAACTGCGGCTTGTGAGAGCTAAACCAAGCGGTGAGAGGCCGATGTGATGCAGGAATACCCAGGGCGATATTATCAGGTGGGGAAAAACGCGACAAAAGAGTGTGATGGGCCGATGGCTTCTGAACGCTTAGTCAATGCTTCCAATGACCTCGTAATCGACCCTCGGTCAGGTGATGCGTGCTTCGTTAAGAAACAGCAAAGGCTTTCACTCATCTATACCGTCTCTTCGGCCTTGATGTTCCCTGCCTTGCATCCCATCCATGCCCTCACTCGGTCCCATGCCCCCTCTATGACCCCTCATGCCTGGTCCATGTCTCCTGGAAAAGGTCCGTTCATACTGAATGAGGGCCCAGATCTCTTCATCGGATAAGACCGGCCCGAATCCGATCATGCCGGTGCCGAGCGAGCCATGTTTAATGACCCAGAAAAGTTCTCCTTCGGTGCGATGGCGCCAAAATCCGTGGTGCTGAAAATTGCGAGGAGCGGGATTCAGTTTGGCGCCCGCTGGTCCTTTGCCGTCTCCGTCCGCTCCATGACAGGTGAAGCACGTGCCCTTACCATGATACAGCGCTTTGCCCTGCTCAATTACCTCGGGCGAATTCGACAAGGGGCTTCTGAGAGCCCTTGCTTCAGCCAGCTTATCGGCAGGCACTCTCGGCTGCATCATGTGCCGCTCTGCTGAAGCGGCGGGGATCGCAAAGACAACCACGACGACCAATAACAGGAACCGGCTCGTCTTCATCACCCTGTTCCCCCATTCATTTCATTCCAGAAATCAGAACATCACGTTCCGATCGCGCTCGGCGACGGCTTTGATGTAATCCGGCATGCCTTTGATGGAAGCACCGGCCACCAGATCTCCTCCGCCAATTTGTCTGGCCACAGCACAGGCACCGCACACCCAGATCGACACACCAGACGCCTGGATAGCTGCGAGTAGTTCTTTCAACGGAGTCAGGTTCACACCGGTCACATGATCAGCGGCACCTTTCCGTCCCAACGTCACGGCTTCATTCCACAGCCACAGCACCACGTCATGTCCTTGTTCCTTGGCCGTTTTGGCGGCCATGAACGGCAAGGTCGCCATCGTGGGATCGTCGGTTCCTCGGCTGCCGGAAATGATGAAAGTCGCCATCGTCTAGTACTCCTTTCCTGTGTGGACTGTCATGGTTTGAGTGACGCTATCGTTTCCAGTGATGGCGCGAAGAATGTCGCGCCTGTGACAGCCCGGCTGAATTCCATTAATCGATCGTGCTTCCCATCGTGCGTCGTCCCCATCATGCGAGCCAGCATCAGGTCGAAAACGTTGAGAGACTTCGTGTAGGCGACGAAGTAAAGCCCCGCTTCACGGACGGTCCCCCAAGGATAACTTTGTCTCAGGATTTGCAGTTCCTCCCCGTCTCGCTCGATCACCACGCGGCTGATGTGAGCCGTGTCGGGTTTTCTCGATTTCGGCAGCTCGACGCTGTTCCGCTTCGTCCTTCCGATAATCCCTTCCTGCTCCTGGTCCCCCAACCGCCGCCACCGTTCGAGATCGTGAATATAGCGCTGGACCGCCACGTAGCTGCCGCAGGCGAAACGCCGATCCTCTGCTCCGATCAAGGCGGCGCCCGCCCTGGCCTTCCCTGTGGGGTTTTCTGTTCCGTCGATGAATCCAGTCAGGTCTCGTGAATCGCGATACCGGAATCCGTGTATCTCCTCGCTCACCGTCGCAACGTGCTGCAAACGTTGTGCGAGCTTCATTGCGAGATCGAGATTCAAGTCATGACGCCCGGAACGGATCTGCACCAGGAGATCTCCTCCGGTCGCAGGTGCTACGCGCCCATTTGCTTCAATGGCGCGGAACGGCCGAAGTCCGGCAGGACGGTTCTCCGGTGAGAGCCGATCCCAGAGGCCGGAACCGATACCAAACGCGCAGAAGAGCCCTGCCCTTTTCTCACGAATTGCGAGCGTCTTCGCTGTCGGGAGAATATCCCGTATTGCCTTGATCCATGCCGAGCGTTCGGCACCATGGCCGGTTGTAAACGTGAGAAAATAGGCATGAGGGCTTCCTGCTGCAAGGACGCCAGGTTGCGGTGTCGGCATCAGTCATTCCTTTCTACTCCGTCGTTCTTCAATCGTATCCGGCTGGACAAGCGGGATTCCCAATTCACGTGTGGGGCCAAGGCGGTCATCAAATCTTGCCTTTCCCATCCTAGCGACAGACAAGCCACGCTTCATGCGTTACTTCGCCAGCGAACGAATGTAGTGAATCAGCTGCCATACTTGTTCATCCGGCAGCAAGGCAAACGACATCATCCCTGTTCCAGGGGAACCATTCTTGATGATCCAGAACAGTTGACCATCGGGAATGTCTCGCATCATCGTCCCACAGGTAAAATTTCTTGGCGGCGGCACCAGGGCCGCGCCCATCAAGCCCTTGCCATCGCCTTGCTCGCCGTGACACATGACACAGGCGACGGGTGGCGCTGTCTTGAGAAACAACTCCTTGCCCGCTTGGATTGAACCAGCCGAGGATGAATGCGGATTTGTTTTGGAGAGGAAGTCTTCCGGCGCCTTGGCCGTCTTGCGCGGCTGCACACAGGCCGCGCCTTGAGCACCGCCACCCGCGGCGGCGACATCCGGTAGTCCCTTGAACGTCACCTTCAAATAGGCGATTACATCTGCTACCCCCTGCTGCCCGATGGTCAGCCCCCAGTACGGCATATTCGGCGATTTGCCGACAGCCGGACCACCATGGTTGATCACGGTATAGAGATATTCCATCGGAAGTTTTTCAAACGGCATGTTGGCGTGAATCGCCGGCTTCGGCTCCAAGCCCGACGCGGCAGGGCCGTCACCTTTGCCGGTCAGCCCGTGACACTGGGCGCAGTATTCCTTGTACAACACCTTGCCGCGCTCCGCGTCCGCCTTGCCGAACTCAGGACTCGTCCACGGCTCATAATATTGAAAGTCGGGCACTCCTTGGACCATCAGATAGCCGATCACGGCACGCAGTTGCGGTTCCGTCGCATCAGCCAGGAATTCACCGCTGTGCGGGACGAAGTCCTGTGGGTTCAGACCGAAGCGAAACAGCCAGTCCTTGTCATATCGCTGACCGGACTTCTGCAGAGCCGCGCTCTGTTGCCCCCCAATCAATTTACCGTTCTCCTCGATCGTGTGGCAGCCGAGGCAGGCATGGGCCTTATAGGCCGCCGCACCAAACTTGACGTCGAACTTCGTGACCTTTGAGAGATCAAATGCGCCGACCGTTACGCGCGGGTCTTTGTTGTGTTGGGCGAAGTAATCGGCGATTTCGTTCGCCTCAGATTCTGTCACCATGGGGTGCTTCGATGGAACGTCCGTCACATCCCACCGATAGCCTTTGGCATAGATCGGGGCTTCTTTTCCGGTGAGCCAACGAATAAGCCAAGACCGTTGATACTTGCTGCCAGCCCAGATCAAGTCAGGAGCTCGGAGATTGAACCGAGAGTCGGCTGTCCCTTCCAACCGGTGACATTGCACACAGGTTTGTTGGAGCGGATCCTTTGCGCGGGATTGATCACTCGCAAAGGAGGGGTCCTGAAATAGAGCCACTCCTGCCGTCAGAGTCACAGTGGCTGCAATCACTCTCCTGAATTCTTCCAGACCCATCTTCCTCTCCTTCGGTTGATGACGCCTTAATTTCACGCTGTGTCTTGTGTGTGCTCTCACGACCCGTTGGCTTTCTGATGTGTGGACGGATTCAACTTGATCTCGATGGTCGGCCTCACCGCGATTGATTGGTGCACAGTGCACCCATGCGCCACCTTCAACAGCCGCTCTCTTTGTTCCACCGTGATTCGATGGGGAAGGTGGATTCCGATATCGATACGACCGACACGATGCGGGCTTTCAGCCATCGCCCATTCGGCGTCGACGGTCAAGCCATCTCGTGAAATACCGTGCCGCCCGCAGAATTGCCCGACGAAGTACGCAACGCAACTAGCGACGGACCCGACAAAGAGTTCAACCGGACCCATTCCGGCACCCTGCCCCCCGTCCTCCACTGCCTGATCGGTGATGATTCGATGCTGGCCGCTCACAATGTCGTAGCGTGTCCCGCCGTGAAAAGTGGCCGTGAGTTTCATGTCGCTTCTGGCTCCGGAAGTGGGGCAAGCAACGCATCGACCGGCGATTCCGCGTTCCGACGACCAGCCGCCTCCTCATTCCCCGTCACACTTGGAGGTGGGACACAACTGATCGTCCCCAAGAACGTACTCACCAGCACGACGCCTACAATGACCGGTCGGTTCATAGACTGGACCTCATTTATTCACACCGGACGCCGGAGAACGGGTACTGATCTCGAACAACGTGAATAGGGGGCAATACCCCACCGCCCCAGTGAGCAGCAGTATGACCCCCACCGCAAGTGCTGCTCCTGCAACGGCGGTTGAAAACCCCGCAAAGAGGCCGATCATGATCGCCAGTAGTCCTGCTCCAATTCGAATTGGTCTCTCAATCCCTCCGACATTGCACGTCATCGCAACACCTCCTCCATAAATCTGAGCGCTGTTGATTTGTCTGTCACCGTGATATGAGACAACGCACGCACATTGGATTCACCTCTATGGTTGCCCACTAGACTCAACTCCGAGTGTGCGCACATAGGTCAAGACATCCCAAATCTCTTCGTCTGAGAGACTGTATTTCCACGCACCCATAGCAGTATTCGGTTTGCCATCATGAATGCGCCGGAACAACGTGCCGTCGAGTCGATTTTGGACAATAGCCGACGTGCGGTCGGCCGGAGGCGGAACGAGTTTGATTCCGAGCGCACCCTTGCCGTCGATTCCGTGGCAACGGATGCAAGTATTCACATAGATTTCTCGCCCAGTGACTGGATCACCTCCATTTGGGGAACCAGTAAGATCTTTCACTCCGATATTGCTCAATCCCAGCGCTGACAAACCGGCTAACGCTGCGCACAACACCACCCTTCGTCTACCAGCATGCATCTTTCATCCCCTCGATGACCTCCATCTTGCGATCACTGTGCCATTAACCGCCAATGTGCATGGTGATTTGTACCTTTATTTGTCAATTACTTCTGTCGTTTTATTGAAGTCGCGCGCGGAGGAGCAGGAGTGGATTGGCGAAAAACCCGCAGGGCCGCTTCGCCAATGATGCAGAATGCTACAGAGCTTGCCTCTTGAGCCACTGTAATCCCAAAATGATAATGTCCGGTTTCACCAAAGTAGAAATGTCCTCTTCGTTGATAGACTGCCCGTTCTTCAAAGGAGGACGGGATGGTGGGAGAGGACAGGGTGATGATGAGTGCCAAGGAGTTGCGGCGGATCCATGTGATTCGCCAGGTGCGGGACAAGCGGATCACACAACAGGAGGCGGGCACCATGTTGCGGCTGACGGAGCGTCAGATCCGGCGCCTTCTTGGGCGGGTAAAGGAGGAGGGCGACCAGGGACGTGTCCATCGGGGACGGGGGAAGCCGTCGAATCGGCGCATCGCGGAGCCGGTCAAGGCGAAGATGCTGCGGCTGTATGAGACACGCTATGGAGACTTTGGGCCGACGTTGGCGGCGGAGAAGTTGACGGAGCGGCACCGACTCGAGGTCAGCGACGAGACTCTGCGGCGCTGGTTGCGGGAGCGGGGGATTGATCATTTCGCACGCCGGAAGCGACCGCATCGCGCGTGGCGTGCGCGCAAGGCGCATGTCGGGGAACTGGTGCAACTGGATGGGTCCCATCATGATTGGTTGGAGGGGCGCGGCCCGTGGGGTGTCCTGATGGCCTACATCGACGATGCGAGCAGTCGCGTCTTTGCTCGGTTCTATGAGTACGAGGGCACGATCCCGGCGATGGACAGCTTCCAGCGCTACATTCGGCACCAGGGGATTCCGCTGGCCATCTATGCGGACAAGCATACGACCTACCAGTCGCCAGCTGAGCCCACGGTGGCGGAGCAGCTGGCCGGGGAGGCACCCCAGAGTCAGTTCGGACGGGCACTGGATGAGCTGGGGGTTGAGCTGATCGCGGCGCACTCCCCACAGGCCAAGGGGCGGGTGGAGCGGCTGTTTAAGACGTTCCAGGATCGACTGGTCAAGGAGTTGCGCCTCGCACGGATTGGGACCTTCGAGGCGGCGAACCGATTCCTGGAGGGCTATCTGCCGGTCTACAACCGCCGGTTCGCGGTGCGGCCGGCGCACGCAGTCAATCTGCATCGGCCGAAGCCGACGGCCCAGGTGCTGGAGCGAAGCCTGTGTATCAAGACATCCCGGTGTCTGCGGAAGGACTTCACCATTGCTCATGAAGGGCGGCTCTATCAGGTTCACGACAATCTCCGCGCCACTCGTGTGGTGGTCGAAGAACATGTGGATGGGACGATGCGGCTCACGCACCACGGACGGGCGCTCGCCTTTCACGCGATCGCGGCGCGACCTGTGTCGGCGGCAGCGGTCACGGCGGTGTCCCGATCGCAGCGCCCGATCAAACCGCCGGCGGATCATCCATGGCGCAAGCGATGGCGGCAGGAACGAGGACACCACCCGGCGGCGGCCGGAACATAAACCGGACATTTCTACTTTGGGAGAAAGCGGACATTTCTATTTGGGCTTGACATTGCCTCTTGAGCCACTTGAATTAGCGTTTAGTGGGTAGTACCTTGTCTTACTTCCACCGACCTCAAGGCGACGACGGATCCTACACAAGGAAAGGTGCCCTTCGATGGAGCATGAACCGTTCGGGACAAAATTCCTTTGTGGTTGGAAACCGGGAAATTCTTTGATTTTGTTATCAAGCGCACTACCCTAGTCATCGGTGAAGGGAGAGCCGGTAGCAGTTGAATAGAATTTTCCCCCAATAGAAGGCTCGGGGCTCGCTTACATGTCTAAACTTCCTCCTCGGGCTATCCAAAACCTCCTTGACCTTTTCGAATTTCGATGTCGGCAACAGCCGGAAGCGCTTGCCTATGCCCTTATTCGTGACAACCTCGAAATCGAGAGTCGGCTGACCTATGGTCAGCTTGAACGCAGAGTGCGTTCGCTTGCCGGCCATCTCGTGCGAGCGGTCCCACCAGGAACGAAAGTCCTTCTGCTCTATCCACAGGGACTCGATGCGGCATGCGCCTTTTGGGCATGTGCCTGTGCCGGTCTCGTGCCGGTTCCCACTCCGGCTCCTGATCCCGTCAGACAGAAACACAGCCTGCCGAGACTTCGCTCTATTATTGAGGATGCCCGGACATCGCTTGTGCTTACGACCGCTGGCATCCAGGCTCTATCTTCCGAGCCATCAATCGCGAAGGGAGCTGGTCAGATTAAATGGGTAGCGACTGATCAACCCTACGATCAGGCCGACTCGATTGAGTTGCCCTGCCCTCCCAGCACCGCTCTTGCCTATTTGCAATATACCTCAGGATCGACGGCCACTCCTCGTGGCGTCATGATCAGCCATGGGAACGTCCTTTCTCACTGCAGGGCCTTGAGTCTGGCCGGAGAAGTGTCGGGCAGCAGCCGATCACTCTGCTGGTTGCCGTATTTCCATGACTATGGGTTACTGCACGGAATCATCGCCCCATTTTATGCCGGTATTCCCGCCTATCTCATGTCGCCCGTCACGTTTCTCCGGAGGCCATTACGTTGGCTCGAAGCCGTGTCTCGATTTGCGATTACCCACAGCGGGGGACCGAATTTTTCCTATGAGGCTTGTCTCAGAGCTGTGCGGCAACAGGAAGAATGGCAGGCTGACTTGAGCAAGTGGATGGTCGCCAGTTGCGGCGCTGAACCGATCCATCCGGATACGGTTGAGCAGTTCATCAATACTTTTCATCCACGGGGCTTCCGGCGAACGGCATTTTCCCCTGGATATGGACTTGCTGAAGCTACGCTATTGGCCACGATGAAGCGGGCCGGGGCGGAACCGAGGTTCTTGCATGTTGAGGCCGACGCGTTGGCAGACTCGATCGTCAAAGAGTCTCCCGCATCGGGACAGGGAACTCGGACATTGGTCGGATGCGGGGAGCCCCTCGAAGAGACTCATGTACGGATTGTGAATCCTGCGACTCACCGCGAGTGTCCGCCAGGCCTTGTGGGAGAAGTGTGGCTGGCTGGAGCCGGGGTCGGCTCCGGATACTGGGACAAGCCGGAAGAAACCGCCGCCACATTTAAGGCCACAATCGCTGGGTCAGGAGAGGGTCCCTATTTACGGACCGGCGATCTGGGATTCCTCCAGCGTGGAGAGCTGTTCCTGACCGGACGCCTCAAAGATCTGATCATCGTGCGTGGACGGAACTATTATCCTCACGATCTGGAGTGGTCGGCCCAACAAGCGCATCCAGGTTTGCGACGAGGATATGGGGCGGCTTTCTCCATTGAGTGCAAGACCGGAGAGCTGGTGGTGCTGGTCCATGAGATCGAGAAGCAGGTGTCTGAATCCGACCTGACGGAAGTGGTGAGCTGCATTCGTCGTGCCCTAGCTGAAGAATATGAACTCGAAATCCACACGGTGCTGCTGATCAAGTCCGGCACGATCCCAAGAACCTCCAGCGGAAAAATTCAGCGGGGCGCCTGCAGAGCCGCCTTTGACGCTGGTCAACTCGCTATAGTCGCAGCAAGCACGCTGGACCAAGCTCAAGAGGCTGCAACCGATGGGGTACCGAGCGAGACTCCGCAAACTGCCATCGAGAAACGGCTGGCCGATATCTGGCAAGAGGTGCTGGGAGGGCCTCATCCGCATCGCCATGCGAACTTCTTTGCTCTCGGAGGCAATTCGCTCCTCGCGGCACAGGTTGTGGCGCGCATCCTCGATGTCTTCCACGTCGAACTCCCGCTCGGCGTGCTGTTCGAATGTCCGACATTGTCCTCCCTCGCCGCTCAGATCGGTCAACCGAGCACGAGTTCGAATGCCGCAGACTCGGCCGGGGAGAAGCATGGGTACACAAATGTCGACGGCGGAACAGGGATTCCACTCGTTCCGCTTCCTTCGGCATCCACAAGAGAAGGCAGAATTCCTCTCAGTCCCTCGCAGCAGCGACTGTGGTTCCTGGAGCAAGTTCGCCCTGGGAGCGCGATCAACCACATTTCCATGGAAGTGCGTATACGGGGGGCGGTCAACCCCGAGGTGTTGGAGCGGTCCGTGCAGGAAATCGCCCGTCGTCACGAGATTCTTCGAACTCGTTTCGGATCGGAGCGAGGGGAGGGATTCGCGGAAGTTTCCTCTGAGGCAATCGTCACGATCGGACGGCAAGATTTTCAAGCATTGGACCCTCCAGAGCAAGAGATTCAGGTGCGGCAATTCTTACGAGCGGAGAGGAGCCGCCCGTTTGACTTGCGACAGGGACCGCTATTCAGGATGACCCTGCTAACGCTTGAACCGGCTGTGCAGGTCCTGGCGCTGACATTCCACCGTCTGGTTGCTGATGGGTGGTCGCTTCGTATCTTCTGGAAGGAATTGGCCCTTCTTTGGAAGGCCGACGGTGATATTCAAAAGGCTCGCCTTCCCACATTGACCGTTCAGTATGCGGACTATGCCGATTGGCAGAGAGTCAGGCTTGATCACGGTCTTCGTGAGGTCCACCGAGCCTACTGGGTTCGGCAGTTGAGCGGCGCTCGTTCTCCCGCTGAACTACCGGTCGATCGTCAGAGGCCGCGGGTGCGCACGTTCGAGGGAGGCGTGCGATCACGATCGCTTTCTCCGAAACTTTCAGCCGGCCTCGACCTCTTCTGTCAGCATCAGAACGTCACGACGTTCATGGTGCTGTACGCCGTCTTTGCAATTTGGCTGCATCGCTACACACAAGAGTCGGATATCGTCATTGGATCGATCGTGGCCGGCAGGCGTCGGAGAGAGATCGAAGACGTGATGGGCTATTGCGTCAATACGGTGGCGCTGCGGGCCGAGCTGTCGGATGGGATGACAGGACAAGAATTGCTGAAACAGGTACGCCGGGTGGTGGTAGGTGCCTATGACCATCAGGACCTACCGTTTGAAGAGGTCATCGAGGCGCTGTCATTACAACGAGCGCGTCAACTGTCCCCGCTGTTTAACGTGATGATCGTGTGCGAAGACGATCCCTTATCCACGTTCACCGTCAGGGATCTTGAGGTCGCTCACCTCCCCTGGGAGCCGACTGCGTCGGAGTTCGACCTCGTGTTGATGGTGGTCAACAAGGTGGACGGCCTGGACTTGGCGTTGCTCCATGATTCTACGATTTTCGACGACTCGACGATCGACCGCATGTTGGAGCAGCTTGAGATCCTTCTTGAGGAATTTCTCACGAAACCTGAGGCTCCGCTTGACCGACTTTCATGGCTGACCGCCGATGAGAAACGGTACATTCAACTGACGTGGAACGAACCGCCTCATTCGGTCTCCGGTATCCATACGCTCATCGAGGCGCAGGTTGATCGGACTCCCCATGCGCCGGCTGTCACGTGCAGAGACCAGTCCATCAGCTACCAAGAGCTGAACCGACGAGCAAATCGAGTCGCTCGCGCGCTCCAGAAATTAGGGGTCGTTGCAGATCTCCCGGTGGGTCTCTGTGTCGAGCGCTCGGTGGACGCCCTCGTGGGGCTGTTGGGCATTCTCAAAGCCGGGGGCGGGTATGTTCCCCTGGATCCATCCTTCCCCAGTCACCGCCTCCAGCTCATACTGGAGGACGCCCAAGTTTCCATCGTGGTCACACAGGCGCACCTCCGTCACCATTTACAGAGCTATCGCGGCCAAATCTGTGACGTCGAAACCTTGTCGACGTCCACCGTGGGCGCAGCGGAGGGAGAGAACTTAACACTTTCCATTTCCCCGGATCAGCTCGCCTATATCATCTACACTTCGGGCTCGACGGGGCGGCCAAAGGGCGTGGCCGTGCCACACCGCAGTCTGGTGACCTCTCTTCATGCCAGACTTCAGTACTATCCGGAACCGGTTTCTCGGTCTTTACTGACCTTCTCTCTGGCCTTTGATGGGTCCGTGACGGGCATATTTTGGACGTTGCTGCAGGGCGGGGAACTGGTCATTCCATCCGAGACCGCCCATCGCGACCCAACGGAGCTGGCTGCGCTCATCGAGCATCATCGCATCTCGCACGTCGTGTGGGTCCCTTCGTTGTACCGTGCCGTGCTGGGTGAGGCGTTGAGTACTCAGCTGGAATCGCTCCTTGTCATCATTACCGCCGGAGAAAGCCTGCCCCTCGACCTTGTGCAACGACATTACCAGCTCCTGCCTCATGCCACGCTGTACAACGAATATGGACCGACGGAGACCACGGTCTGGTGTAGCGTGTATCAAACGACTCGTGAGGAAACAGGAGCCCGCGTACCGATCGGCAAACCCATCGACCATATGCAGCTCTATGTGCTGGATGGACGCCTGCAACCGATGCCTATCGACGTACCGGGAGAACTCTATATCTCGGGAGAGTGTCTGGCCCGCGGCTATGTCAACCAACCGCAGCTGACCCAGGAGCGGTTTCTTGCGAATCCCTTCGTGGCCGGCACCAGGCTCTATCGAACCGGTGACCTGGCTCGGTACCGAGCCGACGGCAATGTAGAGTTTCTTGGTCGGATGGACCAGCAGGTCAAACTGCGTGGCTACAGGATCGAACTGGGAGAGATTGAATATGTATTGAGCAACTTCCCGGGCGTGCATCAAGCGGCGGTGCTGCTTCGGCAAGATAAACCGGACCAGCACCGATTGGTCGCTTATGTCGCCGGCGAGTCGTCGATCAAAGAAGGGCTCGACCAGCTTCGCAGTTATCTCGCAGCTCGATTACCGCACTACATGGTGCCATCCGCCATTCTGTGGCTGGAAACGATGCCGCTCAGTGTCACCGGAAAGGTGAATCGACATGCTCTGCCCGTCCCGGAACATGCCACCGGTCTGGCGGCAGCCAGGATTGCTCCGAGAAACCAGGTCGAAGAATCCTTGGCTGAGCTGTGGAAATCCGTACTTCAAGTACCTGAGGCAGGCGTGCACGACCATTTCTTTGAACAAGGCGGCCACTCCCTGGTGGCTACTCAGCTCGTCTCCCGGATACGCGAGCTTTTTGAGGTCGATGTCTCCCTACCGGCGCTTTTTGAGCGACCCACCATCGCGGCATTGGCCGAAGAAATAGTACGGTTGCGCCAGAGGGAAAAGGCTTCCGTGATGCCGCCGATCGTTCCGGTGCCCAGAGATCAGCCGCTTCCCCTTTCTTATTCGCAGCAACGCATGTGGCTGATGTATCAGCTGGCTCCTGCGAGCACAGCGTATAACATGCCGTTTGCGTCGCGGCAGATGGGACGACTCAACAAAGCAGCCCTCCGGAGCACGATCGATGCCATCTGTAGCCGACATGAGGCATTTAGAACGACGTTCATGATGCGGGGTGATGGACCGGTCCAAGTGATCCACCCCTTTCGCCCTCCTCATTGGACTGAAGTGGATCTTCAGGAACTGCCCCTCGAACAGCGACGACAGCAGGCGGCTCGGCTTGTCGAACAGGAAGCGAACCAGCCGTTCGATCTCGAGAAGGGCCCGCTGGCACGGTTCCTCTTGATTGCGATCGAACCCGAGGACCATGTGTTGGTGCTCACGATGCATCATATCATCGGAGACCAGTGGTCGTTCGGGGTCATCGGTTATGAGTTCGCATTCTTCTACAACGCGTTTTGCCGAGAGGAAATTCCTTTCGCCAAACCGATCCCCCTTCAGTATGCCGACTACGCGGTGTGGCAGCGAGGTTGCCTGACCGACGACCGGCTCGGCACACAATCGGATTCTTGGCAGAAGAAGCTGGCCGGGCTTTCCAAGCTTTCGTTGCCGACCGATTATCCACGGCCGGTGATGCAAACATTCAATGGTTCACATCGCATGCTGGAGTTGCCCACCTCGTTGATCGAGCGACTGAAGCAGTTCAGCGCTGAGCACAATGCGACGGTGTTCATGACCCTGTTGGCCTGTTTCCAGATTCTCTTGAGTCGCTATTCCGGCCAAACCGATGTGGCCGTAGGCTCTCCGATCGCGAACCGGACTCAATCCGCGGTCGAGTCGATCATCGGCTCGTTCGTCAATACACTCGTCTTGCGTACCGATCTCTCCGGCGATCCGACGTTCATCGAGTTGATGGTGCGGGTGCGTGATACGGCGTTGGAGGCCTATGCGAATCAGGACTTCCCGTTCGATAAGTTGGTCGAGACGATGCACTCCGCTCGCGACCACAGCTCCGCCCCGCTGGTGCAGGTGCTCTTCAATGTACCCAATGCTCCCATAGGGGAAATCAACGTTCAAGGGTTGAGTTGGGTGCCGTTCGAGGTGGAGACGCAAGCCGCGCAATTCGACTTAAGTTTGACGATCGAGACGGAGTTCTCCCGAAAAGCCTACTTGACGTTCAATACCGATCTCTTCGAGCCTCAGACCGCCGAACGGATGTTGGGACAGTATAAGACTCTGCTCCAGAGCGCATTGGCGAATCCGCAGAGCAAGCTGTCCGAGCTTCCGACCCTGACGGCGCCTGAGTACCGACAGATGTTGCAGGATTGGAATCACACGCAAAGAGATTACCCCCAATCTGAATGTTTTCCCCAGTTGTTTGAAGCACAAGTCGAAAGGACGCCTGACGCCGCGGCATTGTCGATGGGACGAGAGACGCTGCGGTACAGCGAGCTCAATGCCCGGGCGAATCAGCTGGCACGCTATCTCCAAACGCTGGGCGCTAAGCCTGGTGTGACGGTGGGTATCGGGCTTGAACGATCCTTGGAGATGGTCATTGCGCTGATGGCCGTGCTCAAAACCGGCGCCGCCTACGTGCCTCTTGACCCCGACTATCCAGGGGATCGACTTCGGTATATGTCAGAGAACGCCTCGCTCATCATCGTCCTTACCTCCGAATCGCTGGCCGATCGGTTTGATGCTCAAGTCTGCAGCATGCTGTGTCTTGATTGCGAGGAGGAGAGTATCGCGCAGGAGGCTGACCACAATCTTGGCCCGATCGCGACGCCCCAAGACCCGGCGTACATCCTGTATACATCGGGTTCGACGGGACAGCCTAAAGGCGTGGAAATTCCACACCGAGCCTTGGTGAACTTCTTGTGTTCGATACGACAGGAGCCGGGATGTTCCGCTCAAGATGTCATGCTTTCCGTCACGACGCTCTCTTTCGATATCGCCGGGTTGGAGTTGTATGTGCCGTTACTGGTCGGAGCCCGCGTCGAGATCGCCGGTCGCGCTGTTGCAATGGACGGACGACAATTACGGGTCCTCTGTGAAGCCGTTCAGCCGACGATCATGCAAGCGACTCCTGCCACATGGCGAATGTTGATCGCGGCGGGATGGCAGGGCAGTAACAGATTGACGGTACTCTGCGGTGGGGAACCCCTTCCGCTCGATCTTGCGGCGCTATTGTTGGATCGGAGCGTCGCCCTGTGGAATATGTATGGCCCGACCGAAACTACGATTTGGTCCACGATCGAGAGAATCGAACGGAGTGATCGGGAAATCACTATCGGAAGACCAATTGCCAATACAGAAGTGTACATCCTGGATCAATGCCTTCAACCGGTTCCCGTCGGAGTTTCCGGTGAGCTCTATATCGGAGGCCAGGGGTTGGCCCGAGGCTATCACGGGCGGCCTGATTTGACGCAGGAGCGGTTCATCCCTCATCCATTTTCTCAAGAGCCGGCGAGATTGTATCGAACGGGAGACTTGGCACGGTATCGCCCGGATGGACGCATCGTGCACCTCGGGCGCTTGGATCACCAAGTCAAGATCAGAGGGTTCCGAATCGAATTGGGGGAGATCGAAGCGGCGCTAAGCCGCCATCGAGCTGTCCGTCAGGCAGTGGTCACGGCACGGGAGGATCAGCAAGGTACCAGGCAGTTAGTAGCTTACGTGGTCTGCCAGGATGGCCCTGCTCCAAGCCAGCCGGAACTTCGCGAGTTTCTACGATCCGAGATTCCTGAGTATATGGTCCCCTCACTCTTCATCTTTCTGAAGGCCATGCCCTTGACGGCCAATAACAAGATCGACAGGAAAGCACTACCGGCTCCAGACTCCACTCTCGCGAGTAGCGCTGTTTATGTTGCACCATGCGATCGCATGGATATACAAATGGCGGTCTTGTGGCAACAGGTGTTCGGGATCGACAAGGTCGGGATTCACGACAACTTTTTCGATCTCGGCGGCCACTCGCTGAGAGCGGCTCAGCTGTTTTATCTCATTGAGCAGGTATACGGCCGCCATCTTCCGCTTTCCACGCTGTTTCACGCGCCGACTATCGCCGGTCTCACGTCGTTTCTTACGCAGGAGCACTGGACACCCCCATGGCAGTCACTGGTGGCAATGCAGCCGAACGGGTCGGCCATCCCTATTTTCTTGGTTCCTGGAGTAATGGGCAATGTGTTGTGGCTCGCTCAGTTGGGGAGGCTTCTAGGCCAAACTCACCCGGTGTACGGCTTACAAGCGCGAGGATTGGATGGGAACGAGGCACCATTCGGCTCGGTCCAGGAGATGGCAAAGCAGTACATCACTGAGATCCGCACATGCCTCCCTCAGGGACCATACGTCATCATTGGGGCCTGTACCGGTGGGCTGATTGCCTATGAGATGGCCCAACAATTGGCGGAGCAGGACACAGAGGTCATCCTCGGTATCGTCAATAGCTGGCATCCGAGTTCGTATCACCGGCACTATGATGTCGATCGCCCAAACAGGCTCGCATTGCCGTTTGGAATTCTCTCGAAGACCTTGAGCACCGTCGGCGAGCTCTCGCGTATGCCCATGAGAGAGGAGCTGTCGCTCATACGACGTAAATACCATTCGTTCTTGTCCATTCTCCACGGTCCTACTGGGAATGAGCTGAGACAACATCGGAGCAGACTCGTTCGGCAAGCCATGTTCCATGCGGCCGCCCGCTATACGATGCGTCCATATTCCGGACACATACTCAACATTGTGGCTTCGCAACGAATTGAAACGGGGGATACCAGATATGTTTGGAGAGAGCTGGCAGGGGGAGGATGCCAGACTGTTGATACCGCAGCCCTTCGAACGGCAGACCTGCTTGTTCCGCCATATGTCGAAGAAGTATCCTCCCATATTCGACGCTATATCGCCGAACGTTCTCAGAATACACCCGTCCGGTCGAACAATAGGGCTGCGTGACTTCGTCACCTTCCTTTGCCGAATAACGAAGGCGATGTCGGTGTTCACGGTAACAATGTGCTGATTTCGTTCCTGTCCATTGAGCGCCTCGCCGATACAATACCGCTCGATCCTACCCGTCTTGATGAGAATGCCGTTCATCTCTGGGGGATCGAACTCGACGGATCCCAACGCTGTTTGGAGCGATGCACGGGCTGGTTGGATGAGGTCGAGCGGCACCGAGCGGCCCGCCTAGTCCGGGAGGATCTCCGGCAGCGCTACGTGCTGGCTCACGGTGGACTCAGGGCAGTGCTGAGTCGGTACCTTGGAGTCGATCCGAATGTGATCGCGCTGAATCGCAGTGCAACAGGCAAACCCTTCCTGACGAAGGAACTACGAGATCGGTCGGCGATCACCTTCAATTTGTCCCATGCCCATGACCGCGCGCTCATTGCCGTCTCCAAAGCGCAGGAGGTGGGAGTCGATCTTGAGTTCGTTCGCGCGGATATCGAGGTTGAGAATCTATCCAAGCGCTTTTTTACTCGCTCTGAACATACGGCCGTCATGCAGGTTCCCGAGGAGCGGCGCGCCACGAGATTCTTCCGCTACTGGGTCGCCAAAGAGGCGCTGCTCAAGACACAAGGTATCGGCCTTCGGGGACTGCCTGACTGCGAGATCTTCCTTGAGGGAGACGCAGGCGACACAGAGGTTCGGGCCAGATTGGGTGCGCAGTTCTCGATTACGTTGCGGGTTCGTGTTCTCCATTGTGAAAATGGATGGGAAGCAGCGGTGGCTGCTCAAACGTTAGACTCGGTTCGACAGTGCGGTCCGGAAGAGCAGTAAACCCTCCATCAGCGACCGCATTCCGGCGAGCGCCGAACGCATTCTCCAAGCCATGAGTTGAGTTGATTGAGCAAACTTGCAACCGCTCGATTGGCAGCCTGCACACCCCCATAGGGATTCTCGCTCGTGGCATTCTCCACGACCTCAAAAGCCCGCGTACTCAAGATCGTCGCCCCTTTCAGGTCGACCAGCTGCGTTCGGACCACCACCCTCACACGACTGGGTTGTTGGAGAAATTCCTGCTGTAACAGAAATCCGTGCGTATCAAGACGATAGTCTCCGCGGACCGAGCTCGGTAGTGGAATCACGGCACGCCACGCATCATTCTGATTGAGCGCCTGAACCATCAACGGAGCGAACATGCGCACCGGTGTGTCGGCCCATTGATTCACCGCGTAGTACTCCAGTTCGTACGGCCGCTTGACATACACCATGCGCTGCGTTTCAAATCCGGGCTCGGCTTGAGGCTGACTCACGAGCAGCACAGGACCGTCAAGCTTGCCGGGCCGGGCCTCGCTGGGCCACCCATCAAGGCTCAATTGATAGGTATGGATATGCGAAGAATCCGTGCGAGGCGACAAGCAACCAGCCGTCAACGCCAGCAGCGCACAGGCAACATGTGCCAATCGATAGTTCATCATGTCATGACCGTACACACACCCTACCGTTATTCCCCCGGTCCGCGTGACGGGGCCTTTCGTCCAAACACCAGCGAGCTCGGCTCTCGCTCCAACTCCCGCGCCACACGGCTCAGTGTACCAGTGAGCTGCCGAAGCTCCGTCACCAACAAGCCGACCTCGGGCAGAGTCCGTCGGGTGAACTGTTGTAATTCGGGTCGGGCTTCATTGACGACCGCTCCAACGGCCTTGCTCGTACGAGCCAGGTCGTCCGTCGCCGTGCCCAGCGTCGCAATGCTCTTGTTGATGCCGACGAGCAAGGTCGGAACTTCCGCATTCAACGACGCCGTCAGCTTGACCAGATTGTCGGCGCTCCTGGCAGCACCGTTCAAGCTTTGCTCGATCTGAGTCTTGTGGGCCGCAATGGTCTGTGCCACATCCGAGAGATCCTTGATCGTTCGCTTCAGCGTGGCGCGATTGTCTTCATCCAGGACCTTCGCCGCCCCTCTTGCCGCCATACCAAGATCGACCAAGAGTTGAGCCAGGCCTTCTTCTGAAAGTAACCGAGAGACGGCTTCATCCAAACGGAAGAAGAGGGAGGGACCGGTGTTGATGACCGGATACGCCTGTCCCTCCTGGGCCTGCAACGAGGGAGCATCTCGGCTTCCTCCCGTCAAATTGATGGTGGCTAGACCGGTGAGCCCCTGCGTCTCGAGTACGGCGATCGTATCGGTCTTGATCGGCGTCCCATGCAGAATGTCCATGGTCAACAGAACTTCCTCTGGATTATTGGGATTCAAGACGATGGTCTTGATTCGACCCACGTCGACACCACGATATTTGACGGTGGAATTGACGCTCAATCCTGCGACCGACTCCTTCATATAGGCCTCGTACCGATCGTAAGAGCCACGGTAATCCGTCTTCCCTAGCCACAAAATCCCAACCAGGACAGCCGCGCCCAGAAACGCCACGAACGAGCCGACCAGAATATAGTTGACCTTGGGTTCCATCGTTTGTGCCTTCAGTCGCGCGAATCTCGCCGCTCGTATCTCATCAGATGAACGATTCTTCCATCAAGGGATGCTTCACGCGCGGCGCCCCTCGTGGTTCCAGGCCGCCTGTTCGCTCGCCGCCCTTCCGCGTGGACCTTGGAAGTATTCACGGATGACGGGGTCGTCCGATCGAGACAACTCCTGCATAGTGCCGATGCCTAACACCGTTCCACGACCGAGCACTGCCACACGATTGGCGATCCGCCACAATGAATCCAGGTCGTGTGTCACCATCACCACCGTCAGCCCTAAGAGACTCTTCAAGGAGAGGACGAGATCATCGAATCCTGCGGCGATGATCGGATCGAGCCCGGCCGTCGGCTCGTCGAGAAACAACAACTCCGGGTCCATGACGATCGCTCGGGCGAGCGCGGCCCTTCTCCGCATCCCTCCGCTGAGTTCGTTGGGATATTTCACGGCACTGTCCGGCGGTAATCCCACCATCGCAATTTTGGCGGCGACGATGTCGCGGATCAATCCGGCACTCAGCGTCGTATGCTCGCGCAAGGGCACGGCAACATTCTCCGCCAGGGTGAACGAACTGAACAGTGCGCCATGCTGGAACATCACACCGAACCGGCGATGGATGGGATGAACATCACACGCTTCCAATTGCCGGCTGTCTATTCCGAACAGCCGGATTGTTCCCGCCGACGGTGTGATCAGGCCGATGATTTCCCGCAACAACGTGGTCTTGCCGCACCCGTTGCCGCCCGCGATCGCGAAGATTTCGCCCCGACGAATAGACAAACTCACGTCCTCATGCACGACAGCCTGTCCAAACTTCGTCGAGACGTGCCTCACGTCGATCACCGATGCTTCGATGCTCGTGGCAGAGGGCATCAGGGACTACCTTTTAACCGACCAGACCGCTGAATGAGGTTAAGGGTTTAGCTTCAGCCTGAACGTCAACCTTCATACTGCTCTTCTATAAATCCCACCAATTGAGCAGGATGCTGCAGATCGCGTCGAACACGATCACCCCAAAAATCCCCTGCACGACACTGATGGTGGTGTGTCGGCCGACATCGTCCACACCGCCTCGAATCTGGAATCCTTGATAACAGCCCACCAACGCGATGATCGCCGCAAAGAACGGCGCCTTCCCCAAGCCGATCAGAAAATGCCGCACAGGAACGGCTTCCTCGAAGCGAGTGATAAACTCTACGAAACTCACGTTGAGCTCACCCAGGGCAATCAGCATGCCGCCGAACACGCCCACCACATCTGCGTACACTGTTAACAGAGGCAGAGCGATGACCAAGGCCAGCGCTCGAGGCAACACGAGCAAATTCATGGGCGAGATGCCCAATGTCCGCACCGCATCCAATTCTTCCGTCACCTTCATGGTGCCGATCTCAGCCGCATAGGCGGATCCCGAACGACCGGCGATGAGGATTGCTACGATCAACGGAGCGATTTCGCGCAACAGCGAGATGCCGACCAGATCCACGATAAAAATGTTCGTGCCGAACTTACGGAGCTGTTCCGCGCCCTGATAGGCGATCACGACACCGACCAGAAACGTCAGCAGGCCTGTGATCGGCAAGGCCCGCACGCCGTCCAGTTCCACGATCCGCAAGAGCGTCCGCCATCGAATGGAACGTGGCCGCATCAGCGCTCGACCGAACGCGATGGTGCTTTCTCCGACGAATGCGAGTGCGCGAATCGTGGCCGTGCGACGAGACCGCAGCGCGCCCGCCACGCGATCGATCCACCCCGACCGACGGACGGGGGCTCGACGCTCGAGTTGGGCCCATTGCGACTCCACCATCTCAAGCAATTCGGCGAATTCAGGTTTCAACCCTTGGAGGGTGGTCTCCTGGCCCTTGCGTCGTACGCCGTCGATGCAGCGGTGCAGGATGAGCGCGCCGCCCGTATCCATAGCGGTCACTTCGCCGGCATCGTAGAGGACGGTGGAGGTTTCAGGCCATCGGAGCGCTCGGCCTCCACGTTCCAATTGAGACAAGTGTGGAAGCGTCCAAGACCCTCGGCAATGGATCACATTATCTTTCACAGAGATGGTTGCCTCTTCCACCTGGTTCACTCCATCGGTCGCCTTGACTCTTCCCGCCATTGAACATTTCCTCGGTCACAATCCTCTCCGACGACCGCAAGGAAATCGTCATGCTCGATTCAGGTCGCCTCCAGGATGGTTTTGAGCTCAGCCCCGGTAATCACTTCTCGTTCCAACAAGAGCTGTGCGCCTTGTTGGAGCGTAGTTTTCCTTTCCTCCAGCAATCGCCTCACTCGGCCGTACTGCTCGTCGATGATCCGTCTCACTTCGCAGTCTATTTCACGGGCGGTCTCTTCGGAATAATCGCCTTTTTCAGAGGCGACCGGAAGCTGAAGGAATTGAGGCTGTCGCTCCCGTTCCAACGTGATGGTGCCGAGTTTTTCGCTCATTCCGTAGGCCTTCACCATGCTTTTTGCGATGTCTGTGGCCTTGACGAGGTCGTTCTGCGCCCCCGTGGAGGCTTCCCCGAAAATGGTTTCTTCGGCAATTCTTCCACCGAGCAGCACGGCGACTTTATTCTCCAATTCCGACTTCGTCATCAGAAACCGGTCTTCCGTCGGAAGTTGCAACGTGTAGCCGAGTGCCGCCACGCCGCGAGGAATGATGGAGATCTTTTGCACCTGATCGGAACCTGGTACGGAAAGAGCGACGAGTGCATGGCCCGTCTCATGGTAGGCCACCCGCTCCTTTTCCATCTTATTCAAGACACGATTTTTCTTTTCCAGGCCGGCGATGACTCGTTCGACCGCCTCGTGTAATTCAGAAATACCGACCTGATCCTTTCCCCGGCGTACCGCCAGCAACGCCGCCTCATTGATGATGTTGGCCAAATCGGCTCCGGAGAACCCGGGGGTCATCGCTGCGATGTTTTCGAGATCGGCGTCGGGACCAAGCGTCACCTGTTTGGCATGCACACGAAGAATGGCGAGGCGACCGATCTTGTCCGGACGGTCCACCACCACATGACGATCGAACCGGCCGGCCCGAAGCAACGCAGGGTCAAGAATCTCGGGGCGATTGGTCGCCGCCATGAGAATGACCCCGATGCGAGGATCGAAGCCATCCATCTCGACCAGCAACTGGTTGAGCGTTTGCTCGCGTTCCTCGTGCGCCATGGGCCCTGCGCCACGCGCTTTTCCCAAGGCATCCAACTCATCGATGAAAATGATGCAGGGAGCTTTGCCCTTCGCTTGCTCGAACAGATCACGAACCCGTGCCGCGCCGACGCCTACGAACATCTCGACGAACTCGGAGCCGCTGATGCTGAAGAACGTCACGCCGGCTTCACCGGCCACGGCGCGGGCCAGCAAGGTCTTCCCGGTGCCCGGTGGGCCGACCAGCAGGATTCCCTTGGGAATCTTTCCCCCCAGCTTGGTGAATTTTTCCGGTGTCTTCAGGAACTCAATGACTTCCCGCAGTTCCTCTTTGGCCTCATCGACTCCGGCGACATCCGCGAAGGTCACCTTGATATCCTTCTCCATGTAGATTTTGGCTTTAGATTGACCGACTTGCATAAAGCCACCCTGAGCCTGTCCCAATCGACGAAAGATGAAGAACCAGATACCGCCGAAGAGGGCAACCGGGATGACCCATGACAGGAGATCGCGCCAAAACGTGGATTCAATGACACCGGTAAAAGTCACTCCATGTCGGTTGAGCTCACGGACGAGATCCGGGTCCTCGACCCGCACGGTCGCAAAGGCTTGTTGCTCCTTGGATTCACCCTCGGGCTTCAACTTTCCAGTCAACACTTGACTGGTCACGGAGACTTCCGCCACCTTCCCGGCCTCCACCAACCTCTTGAATTCACTGTACGGAAGTTCTTCGATCTTATTCAGGGCGTGAATAAAATCGTGCACGATCACGACCGCCATGATGGCGAGAAGGACGTACCAGATGGAAAATGAGACTTTCTTATTCATCGGCATTGCTCCCCCACGAAGCTGAAGAGGGTTCGTCTCGACGCAGGTAGGTTGAACCTTGACTGATTCCCGGGTCTACCCACAGTTTCAAAACATGAAATAGGCGCCGACTCCAAACGATTCGGTCTTCTGCGAATAGAAGAATTGCCCATAGGGATTATATCCATAATAGTAGTTGAAGAGAATCCGAAACCGCCTAAAGGAAACGAGCTGAGACATATCGAAGCCCATCAACAGATTGGTGTTGATAAACCAATCCTGCGCCTCGACGGACTTAAAGTCCGCCGTCAGGACCGGCGTAAAGAGGATCGGATTCGTGAGCAGACCAAAGGCATAGGATCGAGCCCATGCGGTTGGTGACCGCGCTTCGAACCCCCAGTGTATTGTACCGCGATCGAGCGTGGAGGGTTGGCGGTTGATCTTCACCGCTCCTCCCCCATACAGGCGCACCCATTTCTGGAAATCATAGGACACAATCAGGTCGACCTCTTCAAATTGAAGACCAATCGACTTAAAGCCTGGGTGGGCTCCAAGGAACTCATCCCCCACATGACTGCTCTGGTGATAAAAGCGTAGGCGCGCAGACCAGTTTCCCTGACGCCAGGTCAGCGGGATGCCGGCATTGAAATCGACGTTCATGAGTTCGGCATTCGACGTATCCAAGTCAAACTGCGCGAATACCCCGGTGAGGACACTGATCTGCCATCCGTTACATCCCTTGCGCCTGGTATAAACCCCAAAATTCCCTCCAATACCGACCGATCCGATGTTCGCAGAGGTCCCTTCGTTGAGTGATTGCGTGGATTGCCAGAGGGCAAAGGACTGAGGCTGCTGCGGGTCGGCCAAGAGGGGACGAAAGAGGTCGTCTGCCGGAAGCACTTCGCTCCTCGCGTCGTCAACGGATTGCTCCGGACCTTGCTGATACCGGCAATCCAGCAACTCCCTTGGCCTCGTGTCATCCGGTTTCCTCTCATTCGACTCGTCCGCATAGGCTGGTCCTGCCAGCAACAAACCGATGGCGAGCAATCGGATAATCCACCGATCGCAAGAGAGCCGCGTCCGGCCCATCCTTCTTCTCCCACTCCGGCGCTCGTGCATGGCGCAAGCTGGACGCCGTTCACTCCGTCTCTTCGATAGCACATTTCTGATGGGGAATTCACATGTTTTGTCGTGCATCGCAGCCGGTCGGCGGAGACTTCGCCGAAGAGTATCCCCCTATGCCAAGACTTCGGAGGACACCCGCTGCGCATATCTCCCCGGCTTCGCAACCGTGACCTCTTACATAGGCGGGTGATGGGTACACTCGCGGACAAAGGAGTTGATCGATGTAGGAGTGGGGCACTAACGATTCACGCAGGACTGTTACAAATCATAACGGCCGGCTGCTTCGGGCTGATAGAGAACTTCTTCGATCCGCACCTTGCGTGTCCCGGCCGGCACAAGCCAGTCCACCGTGTCACCCACCCTGTAGCCGAGGATGGCGGTGCCGATGGGAGCAAGAATCGAGATTCGATTCTTCTCAATATCCGCATCGGACGGGAACACAAGGGTATAATTTTTCGCCTCGCCCGTCTCCATATCCTTGAGGCGAACTTGAGAATTCATCGTGACCACGTTATCAGGAATCGCGGTGGGCTCCACGATATGGGCCCGGTCCAGCTCATTCTGTAAACTCTCCAGATATTCCCGGTCCCGCTCCTTGAAACTGATCCCTACCTCCAGCAGTTCTCTTGAGGCGAATCAGATCGAATTTGGTGATGTAAATGTCCCGAGATTCCATGTCCCTGCTCCTTGTGTTTATGAGGCCAGCCTCCCGGAACCACAGGGCGAAAGTCCGGCAAAACTTCGGCGTCTTCTCGGAAGAGCAGCCGCGATCATGCACCGTCTCTTGCCGCGGTTGCTCCGTCATCGATCGGGAAACCCCGTTGCTGTACTCCTTTGTTATGGCTCTGCCACCGACAGCGGCATCATGCGGCTGTGGTTAGCGGTGAACTTCGGGCTTCGGACCGTGAGCACGGGACAGGGAGCCTGCCGAAGCACGGATTCAGCCACGCTGCCGTACCGCAAACGCGTCAACCCACGCCGTCCGTGGGTGCCCATGACGATCAAATCGCAACTCTGCCCACGAGCATAGGTCACGATCGACTCCGATGGAATCCCCCCGAGCACAACCGACCCTGCCGCCAGACCACGCCCCCTCACCACCTGCGCAAGACCGTCAAGTTGGATCTCCCAGTGCGTCCGCTTCTGGACCTCCTGCTCGATCCGGCCCAACCCCAATTCCAGGTCGAAGTAGATCGGTTCCAACACATGGACGATCGTGAGTCTGGCTCCAAAGCGCTCGACCACCTGAATCGCATACTCCAACGCATCGAGGGACGGACTCGAGAAGTCGACCGGCACCAGCACATGCCGGATGCATGGCGGTACGTCCACATCCTTTTCGCCATGAATAGGGGCGACCCGAACCGTCAGCGTCGGACAAGGAGCCTGCTTGATGACGCGCTCAGCCGTGCTGCCCAGCATGATATGGTCCAGTCCGGTCCTCCCATGGGTGCCGACGACGACAAGGTCGGCACGTTGTTCGAGCGCAGTCTGCCCGATCTGCTCGCTGGGAATGCCTTCGCGCAGATGCCAATCCACGTTCAGCCCTTCCTGTTTCACGCGAGCCGCCAGATCACCCAAGAGCCGCTCCGCCTCCTTCCGTCGCTCCTCCAGCAGCGGATCAAGGAACGGCGCGTCGAACTCCAACCTCCGCGACTCCTCGACCACGTAGAGTACGTCCACATGAGCAGACCAGGCGCGGGCGACACACATGCCGTATTCAACGGCACGCCTCGCACAGGCGGAGAAATCCGTGGCGACGAGGATCCGATTAATCAACAGGTCGTTCATGCAGACTCCTTTGTTTGCGCGCCGTCCACCGTTCCTCGGCGTCCGAGAACCAGCGGAATGATCAGTACCGAACAACCGGCGGTCCGCATGACATGCTCCACCGTGCCGCTAAAAAATATGTCATAGTTGAGTCAATATTTTCCGACGCTCAGCACAAATCGTCCACAGGGAGATACAGCGTCGTCTTCAACAAGACAAATGCCGCGCCATGAGTCGCCTGCCTGAGCCGGACATGCATCTTCATCCGCTCGACCAGGGCAGCGCGAAGTCATGGTGATGGCCGACGGTTGCCATCGGCAGTATACAAACTTCTGGGCGAGAGGCACCATGCCTCAATTCATATTCAAGCTCTTTCTTAGCTTGATCATCGCATGTCTCTGCCCTCCGGAGGCAGTGTGGGGCGAAAACCCAGAGCATTGCCGACCAGAGCCTGCCGGTCCCTGGTTCACCGGTACGCTGCTCTCGACCAGAGGCCTGACTCTCGATCGGGGGCACGCGGTTGTTCAACCGTACTTCTATTTCACACAATATGGTGGCTTGTATAATGACAATTGGCGCCTCCAATCAGCGACGGTTTCGGACACGATCGTCCAACAAACCTACCTCATCTATGGCTTAACGAGCCGGATAGATGTGGAGATCGCCCCGCAGTGGCTCAAGAATTCCGCAGAAGGCGAGTCCATCTCCGGGTTCGGTGATTTGCCGATTCAACTCGGCTTTCAAGCGCTGAGAAGCGGTTCCGATACATGGCTTCCCAATGTCCGGATCTGGGTCCAGGAAATATTTCCGACCGGACGCTACAACAATCTCCGTCCGTCCATACAAGGTCTGGGCGGAACCGGAGGCGGCTCTTTTGCGACGACGCTGGGCATCGGAGTGCAGAAAGCGATACGGTTGGGAGGAGAGCATTGGTTCAGATACCGTGTGAATGCGACGTACGGTTTCTTCTCGCCTGTCACTGTACAGGGATTCAATGCCTACGGCGGGGGATTCGGCACGGAGGGCCGTGTTGATCCTGGATCGGTAACGACTCTCATTGTCGCGGGAGAATATAGCCTCACGCAACATTTGGATCTCGCGCTCGATATCGGGTTTCAGACGGTCAATGGGACAGAGTTTTCCGGAACAACGGGGGTCGGAGTAAACGGTGAACCGGCGGCGGTTGGAAGGGGATCCGGTAATTTGCTCACAGTTGCTCCGGCTGTGGAATACAACTTCAATCAACACGTCGGCCTGATTGCCGGTCCATGGTTCAGCCTTAGGGGCAAGAACACCACAGAATTCTTCGGCGTTGTAGCGGCTCTCTTCCTGTACATGTAACCCCTTGCCTGCACAATAGTCATGGCAACGACAGATTCCGCAGTTGAACGGATGCGATCAGGAGCGAACGATCCGAACCTCTCGAAAGATGGGGAAATGAGGCGGTCTCACGGAGGTATGGTCATGCCCGCCGAGGCGGGCATCCAGTCGTTCCGGATTTCCCTGGATTCCCGCATGCAACATGCGGGAATGACGAGAAGGAAAGAAAGTGATCAACTGCGGAATCCGGGCTCAATCATTCGACGCCCCCTAGACATCACGGACCTCTCCGTATCAATGCGTTGTGTCGCCGGGCCAAATCGCGAGCTTCATGGCTGGCTTTCAGATAGTCTTCCGCCATGGCGCGGAGATTGGTGATATGCATCTGCACAGTCGCAGGGTCGCCGCCATACTCTTGCGGAAACTTTTCGTAATATTCTGCAACAAACTCCCATCGATCCGCTTTTGCTTTGAGCGTCTTCGCCTCTTCGAGATAATACATCTCCAGCTTTCGGTGGTCGCCGGCCTTGATCAGAGCCTCAAGGTCGTCCGAGGCCAGGGCCGGCACGCTCATCAGGAAACTGAGAGCCAAGCATACGCAGGTCCATTTCCCTATCATCATCGTAGGCCTCCTGCTATGTTCCGAACAATTCATCGCCTCCAGTATGAGACAGTCTGTCAATTCATCTGGCTCACAGGTCTTGCTTGTACCCTCCTTTCTGTCAAGCAAGAGCTTGATCGTGGCATCTCTCGGCCATACCACGGCACTTCATCGACCGAGTCACATAGCACCCCGACCGAGCCCTGGGCCAGGACCGCCACCAAACCGCCAAGCGGGGAGGAATATTCGCATGCTCAGCCCCCATGAATCCAGTGGATATTTTGTAGGCGCAGTACCCTACTTGCTCATCGGTGAGACCCGTTGGAATCACTGCCAAATTCCCTTTCGCGCTCTTTAGATGGAACTATTCCGAGAGGTTTCCATCCTTGACGTTGGCAAACTTCCACCCGCCGAGCATCTCCTGACACTGCGATGTGTAGCCGCGCAGGCAATTCTCGCACTGATAACAGGGAGTAATGGCGTTGACCCCGACTCGGTCCCCCTCATGAAACCCCTTGACGGCGCTTCCCAGTTTGTAAAAGACCCCGATGGCTTCATGGCCTAGTGTCGGGTTGGTCCCTTCTCAAATCGCCCCCGACGGTATGGACATCCGAGGTGCAGATGAGCGTGGCGGTGGTTTTGACGATCGCATCATTCGGTCCGGGATCAGGGATCGGCTTCTCTATCATTCCCACCGAACCGAGTTTCCGCATCACAAATGCTTTCATTGTCCGGGTCATGGTCCCTTCCCTCCTTTCCTCCGATCCAAGTACGATCCTCCTACCTCCGCCGGGTGTTTGCGGTTACAGCTGCACTGAATCCGCAACCTTACCTGTCGGGACGAGGGAATCTCTGGCCAAAGCTCACTGCCGATCCCAATCACCTCTTGAGAACCTTCTGAACACTTACCGGCAAGTACGGCACCTCCGCATCCTTCTCGCGAAAGCCGTTGTGTTAATCGAGGCTTGCGTATCTCTTTTTAATAAGCGAGTGTGGTCGCAACGATGGAGTTTCGCGACAGCGGACTGCGCGACGGTTGTCGCGGATCGCACAGTCGGTTTTGTTTGATCCGGCTTTCTCTCGGCGACCGGCAAAAGAGACCGGGGACAGGTTTCCTTCGCTGTTGAAGTATCACGACCGTCAAAGATCTCTTACGTGCCACGTCCCCTCGACGACCGTAACGGCTGTAATAGCTTCCAAGGACTCAAAGGACTCATTGGAACTGTCGTTTGAACCGCCACGTGCCGAAGCCGAAGAGGGCACCGCCCAGAGCAGCCATGGCAATCGCCTGGCTCCAAAGCACGTCGAGTCCGGCCCCTTTCAACAGGATCCCATACGCAATCTCGATGAAATAGCGCAGCGGGGACAGCAGCATGAGGGCATTGACCCAGTCGGGCAAGGCTTCCATCGGAGTTGTGATGCCCGACAGCATAAGCATGGGAGCCACGACGAGAAGCGTCAGCAAGCCGACCTGTGCTTGGTTTTGAGTAATCGTCGACGCGAAGAGTCCCATGCCGGCTGTCGTGAATGTGAACAACGCCGTCAGGGAAAACAAAAGGATCACGCTGCCTCTCACCGGTACGCCGAAGGCCGGTTGCATGACGCCGAAGAGCGCCACCGCCGTCGCCCCAAGGATGACGATAGTCATCGCCAATACTTTGGGCAGCATGATTAAGAGCGGCGTCAGCGGCGACACCAGCAACTGCTCCACCGTGCCACGCTCTTTCTCCCTGGCCATCGCAGTGGCGGGCAGCAGAATCGCAAAAATGGTGATCGTGCGCAAAAGACCCGAGATGGACTCGAACCAAGCTTCGTTCTGGTCTGGGTTGTACCAAACCCGATGTTCGCTTGTGACGATCGGCAGACTCGCCATAGCCTGAGGCGATCCGCCGATACGGGTCGACGAGAAGTCTTGACTGAACTCCGCCACGATGCGCCCGGCATAACCTGCGGCGGAGAGGCCTTGTGGCGCGTTGGTGGTATCGACCAACAATTGGACCGCCGTAGGCTCGCCAGCGGCAAGTTGCTCATGAAATCGGGGCGGAATTTCAAGGATGACCATCACCGACCCTCGATCCATCCGACGTAGTCCCTCATCGGGATGGCTCAGTTCGCCGATCAAACGAAAATACGGTTGGTGAAACCGGTGGATGAGATCACGCGACGACAAACTGTGGTCGGCATCGTAGACGGTGAGACTCGCATTGTGAAGTTGCGACCTGAGACCATTACCCGAGATCAGAATGGCCAGCGTAAAAGAATACGTCAAAAACAACACGATCGGCAGATCTCGAAATAACTGTATCATTTCCTTGCGCGTCATGACCATGAGACGTCCCCACCACACGACGGCGCGCCGAGAAGCTGATGCCGTCACCCTGTTCATGATCGGGGCCTCTTGGAAAACAAACGGTATCCCACGAGCCGTAAGGCCGCTGCATACAGAGCCAATGCCAGGACATCAGGCCACAACACGTCCAGTCCGACGCCTTTTAAGAAAGTTCCCCGAACGATGTTCGTGAAATACATGCCTGGGAAGAAATGTGCCTGGATCCAGGCGCCGGGGCTGAGGGAGGAGACCGGCACGATCAGTCCGGAGAAAAGAATCGTCGGCAGAATGCTGATGACCATGGTCACGATCAACGCGGCGATTTGCGTGTCGACCATGATCGAGACGAGCAACCCGATCCCTGTGCTCGTCAACACAAACAGCAGCGCTGATACCAGAAAAAGTCCCACATTGCCCTTGAAGGGCACTCCGAACCACAGAGTCGCAAGCAGCCAGAGGACCACTGCGTTCATGAACGACACGACGACATAGGGAGCGAGCTTCCCTGCGAGATATTCAACCTTGCCGACAGTGGCGCTGTAGATGTTATAGATGGACCCGGATTCCTTTTCCCGCACGATTCCGAGCGCCGTCAACAGCGGCGGCGCGAGCATCAAGGAGAACATTACGAGCGCCGGAATGGTCGACCAGGAGCTCCGCACCTCTTCGTTATAGAGGTAGCGGATTTCCAGCTTGATCGGGCGCGCGAGAATTTCGGCGTGCGCTCGGGAGACTCCCTGCATCCGCGCCACGTGATCCGAGAGCAGGTCCGCGCTGAATGCACCATTGATGGCGATGACGTACCCCTTCGTAATGTCGGTCCGAAGAGGGAAGGTCCCATCGATCAGCGTTTGCACAGCGACCGGCTGGCCGGCGACCAGACGTTCCCCAAATTTCTCGGGGACGACGATGACGGCGCGGGCTTTGCCACTTTCCAACCAGTCATCCGCCTCGGCTTCACCGACGAGCGAACCTTTGAAGTCGAAATAACGGGAAGTCGTAAAGCGATAGAGATAGTCGCGGCTCAACGAACTGTGGTCGCGGTCAACCACGACGAATGGGATCTTCTCTACGTCGAGGACAAGACCGTAGCCGAACACCAGCATCCATAAAACCGGCAGCAGGAACGCCAGGAGGACGAACATCCGATCCCGCACCATCTCGCGCCACTCCTTCGATGCCACCGTTGCGACACGCTTCAGACTCATAAACCGGCTCCTCGTTTCGTCGCTTCTTCCTGTTGTTCCAGCGTCATGACCCGATGGACGAACACATCCTCGAGACTGAGCGGCCGGCCGCCAACAGCCTTCACGCGCATGCCGTCGGATGACAGCACCGTACGGAGCCGCGCCTCGTCTTCTGCGTGATGGCGGGACAACAGATGGATCTTGGTGCCGTAGAGTGCAGCTTCGGAAAACCCCGCCTCTTTCAATCGACGCAACGCCCTTCCGGGGATATCCGTCTCGATTTCAAGAAGCTGCCCGGCTTCTTGCTCGACCTGACTTTTCATGTCGCTCGGCGATCCTTCGGCGACGATCCGTCCCGCATACATCAACGCCAGGTGGTCGCAATGCTCGGCTTCGGTCATATAATGTGTGGTGACCAAGATCGAAACCTCTTCTTCGCGCGCCAGCCGCGACAAAATATCCCAGAAACGCCGTCGGCCGATCGGGTCGACGCCCGAGGTCGGTTCGTCCAAAAACAACACGCGTGGCCGATGGACGAGCGCACAGCCGAGCGCGAGCCGCTGACGGACTCCCATCGGCAGGCGACCGGTGAGGTTTGACTCATACCCGTGTAAACCGGCCATCGCAACGATCCATTGCAATCGTTCCTCCGTCGCCCGCGAATCTAATCCATAGATCCCGGCGAATAACCAAATGTTCTCCACGACGGTCAAGTCCAGATAGAGGGAGAAGGCCTGTGACATGTAGCCGATACGCTCTTTGATGGCGTTACCCGCGGTCTTCATGTCGGCCCCCGCCACCCGACCTTCTCCGCCGGTCGGTGGCATGATGCCGGTCAGCATCTTGATCACAGTGGTTTTCCCCGCTCCGTTGGCCCCCAGCAGGCCGAAGATTTCTCCGGGTTGGACTCGAAACGTGACGTGATCCACGGCTCGAAAAGATCCGAAATCGCGGATGAGTCCCTTGGCTTCGATCGCCGGCCCGTCGTGGTCGCGGTTCATCGGGGAAACAGAGAGGGCACCGTTCCCTTCTTGATGTTCGACCTGCCTCAGCAAGAGCGCGACAAACACATCTTCCAATTCCGGTTCGTCCACTCGAAGGTTCGATGACGTCACGCCACCTAAAGCGGTTTCGATCTGCGACACCGCTTGCGCCGCATCAGTGGATGCCGTGAAGACATGCAGCCGAGGCCCCAGCGCCTCGACTTGCCGGTACGTCCGCTTGAGGCGAGCGATTGCATCCAGCTGTGGCGCTGCTTCAAACGTCACCATCGAACCGGGGACCAGCGCTCGGACTTCGGCGGGTGTGCCTGAGGCCAGTTCTTTTCCATTCGAGACGAATGAAAGCCGATGAAACCGAGCCGCCTCGTCCATATAAGCGGTCGAGACCAGGGCGGTCATGCCTTTCTCTTGCAGCAGCTCAGCCAGAATGGCCCAGAAATCGCGGCGCGAGACGGGATCCACCCCGGTGGTCGGTTCATCCAAGATCGCGAGCTCCGGCTCATGGATAAGGGTGCAGATCAGCCCCAGCTTCTGTTTCATGCCACCTGATAAATGTTTCATCGCCCGATCACGAAACTTGTCGAGTCGGGTCATGGCAAGCAGCCTGGTCTTACGCTCCAGGAGGTCGCGCTCCAGCACCAGTCGGAGTCGCGCAAAGAAATCGATGTTTTCCTCGACGGAGAGGTCGGGATATAAATTGAGCCCCAGACCTTGCGGCAGAAAACCGATCCGTTGCTTCACGCGCTCCGCGGCTCGTTCCGAATCCACCAGGGTGCCGAAAACGTTGACTGTTCCTTCATCATAGGTCAACACACCGGCAATCGCCTTCATGAGGCTGCTCTTTCCGGCTCCGTCCGGCCCGATGAGGCCGTAGATCTCACCACGACGAACCTCCAGATCGACGCCGTCGACCGCAACGTGCTTCTTGTAGCGCTTCACGAATGCGGACACCTTAATGACGGTGTCCGCATGCTGAGGGCCAAGTGCTGAGTGCTGTGTTGAAGTCGGAGCCAGCGTTGCCCCCTCATGTCTCACGAGTCACCTTTACGATCTCGGTTTCGTCCACGCTACGTCTTCTTTCCATCGAATGATGGCGTCGGCTGGCAAGCCGGGCGTCAGGCGATGATCCGGATTGTCGGTTAGGTACAGGCGTACCGCGTAAATCAGCTTCACCCGCTCGTCCGGCGTCTGAACTTCTTTCGGTGTGAACTCGGCCTTCGAGGCAATGTAGCGCACCGTTGCCTCGAACGGCCGGTCGGGAAAGGTGTCTGTATGAATCCTGGCCGGCAGGTCGAGCCTCACTTTCCCAATTTGCACTGCCGGCACATACACCTGCAAATACAATCGGTCGAGATTCACCAGTTCAAGGAGCGGGACGCCGGCCGTCACGACTTCGCCGACATCGACCATTCTGGCGGTAATGGTGCCGCTCGCGGGCGCCTTGATCGTCAAATCGTTCAGCACACTTTCTGTTTCATCAAGGGCTGCGTACGACTGGTCACGTTGACGTTCCAACGCGGCGACCTCTCCTTCCTTCGCCTTGATACGTTTCCAGCCCAATTCGGCCTGCGAGAGTTCTTTGATGGCCTGGCTCAGAGCGCTCTTGGCGGAGGCCTGCTCGCTTACGGCGACCTTCCACCGAGCCTCGGTCTGAGCATGCAGTTGGTGGGATACGGCCTGCTCGGGCAGCAACGCGCGCATACGCGCGACATCTTGCCTGGCCTCCTCTTCAACCGCCTTGGCCTTTTCGACGGCGGCACGGGCGCTGTCCACCTTCGCCGAAGCGGCTTCGATACCGAGCGGCACTTCAAGATTCATCACCGCGAGTGCCGTATGAGCCGCCTCGACCTGAGCCTCAAGCATATCCACCAGCCGACGGGCCTGTTCGACCCTGGCGCGCGTCTGAACATCGTCCAGAATTACCAGCGGCTGGTCTCTTGCAACCGAGTCACCTTCCCGGGCTCTCAGCTCGGCAATCCGTCCGGGAAACTTACTTGCAATAGTGACGTGATCTCCTTCAATGCGTCCGTTGGCCTGAATGAGCCCCTCCGGTAACCCACTATCCCAGAAAAGTCGACTCAGCGTCGTATAACCAATAAGCATCGCCACAACCACGGCGATGGCCGTGATGATATAGGTTCGGGTCGTCATATCATCATTCCATATCCCTGGATCTCCGTCGTGGTCCGTAACTCAGCGGTCGAGAGCAACCATCGCGTCCCTTTGCCCCACAGAGTCATATTGCGGCGTCTAGAGACTGCAAGAAAGGAGCCTGTGAAAGGAGGTACTCAGTTATGATTTGATCCTTACGGAAGATTCACAAATTAACCCGACAACCGGAGCGTGGGAGCAGGAGTGCTAAAGGGAGATTTGCGACAGAGTAGAAATCCACTCTGTCGCAGAACGCGACAGGTAGTTCGGAGATCGTTTTTACGGAGAAGCGACTCGCTACTTGAAGCTCCTGTAGGGATCATCGAAGGTCGCCCGACATCCAGACAGCGAACCTTCCCGGTTCGTGTACCGCCTTCGGTCAAAATATCCTCAATGAGGCGCTGATGAGCGCAACCCGTTTCTCGAGCCCAATGCCGGTTTCTGTTCTGCATTCTGGATGACTCGTGTTTTCATCGGCATGTCACATGCCTTGAGCGGCGATGTGTTGGACTCTCTCTCAAGTTCTCCATCGAGATTTCCAGCCGGATATCCATTTCTCCGCGCCGGACGAACTCCACCAGAGGGAGGTACATCATGTTGGGAATCAACGTAGTTCGGATCAGACAGGAACTGAGGGAATGGACCGGCTCACGCGACGGGGGAGATGTCCTTTAACACCGTCTGCACGGTCTGGTAGAGCTGTTCGACCGCCGCTTCCTTTGTAAGCAGCGTTGCGGCGCCTGCCTTCGCCATCGCATCACGATTCTCATGCTCGGCGTTGACCGATAGACCGATCACCGCGATGTTGGGATGACGGGCCTTGATCTCGCGCGTCGCCTCGATGCCGTTCATCGTCGGCATGTTGATGTCCATCACCACGATGGTGGGCCTGAGCTTCTCGACCAACCGCACGGCGTCTCTGCCATCCACCGCTTCTCCCACGACTTGCACATCCTCATACTCCTCCAACATCGCACGGAGTCCCTGCCGCATCATGGCGTGGTCGTCCACCAACAATAAACGAATTCGCGAAGCAGGGTGCTGCAAGGTTGAGGAAAGCTTTTTGTTCGGCCCCTCAGCCTGAACCTTGACCCCCACCTCGCCGGTCCCGGTCAGCGGCAAGCGCAGCGTCCCCGTGGTCCCCTTGCTCGGCGCCGATTCGATCTCGAACGAGCCGCCGATCGCGCTCATTCGTTCACGGATGCTGAAGAGACCGAATTTTGATGACAAGCCTCCCGTGGCAGGCGCCTCAGCCGCAGCAAAATCAAAGCCGGCGCCCTCATCAGACACTTGCACCAACAGCTGACTCCCCTCATGTCGCATCGTGACAGTCGCTTTGCCGGTGCCGGCATGCTTCCAGGCATTCATCAAGAGTTCGCGGGCCGACTGAAACAGCAAGGCTATCTGATCTTCCGCCAGGTTCAAGGTCTGGTCCTGTGGAACCTCCACGGTGACCGCCATGTCGTGCTTTTCCATATATTCGCCCAGCCATGTGAGTCCGGCGGCGAGGCCATGGTCCCGCAACACCGACGGACTCAACTCAGCCACGAGCGAGCGCGTGTATTGCAACGCCTCTGCAAAGATCTCCTCCGTTTCGTGAATCATCATTTCCACGGAGGGCTGACCCGTGACCAACCGTTTGGCGCCGCCGAGTTTCAGCTTGCCCAGCACCAGCATTTGCTGCAGATGGTCGTGCATTTCCGTGGCCAATCGCGCTCGCTCGCGTTGCTCGGCCAGATTCAATTCCAGCGCTAAGGCACGCAGTCGCTGCTGAGACTCCAGCAGCTTCTGCGTCCGCTCAGCAACTCGCTGTTCCAACCGCTCGTTCCACTGTTGCAGGCGCTGTTCACTTTCGCGGACTCGGCGTTCCGCCTCCGTGCGTTCCGTCAGCAGCCGGGTGAGCTCGCGACGTTGACGATCGATCGCGAGAAATACGTTGACTTTGCTCTTGAGCACGTCCGGCTCGATCGGCTTGTAGAGAAAATCCACCGCCCCCGCCTCGTACCCTCGAAAGCGATATCGCTCCTCGCGCGATCCGGCCGTGACGAAGATGATGGGGACGTGTTTGGCCCGCTCCACGCCGCGCATCACCTCCGCCAGCTCGAAGCCGTCCATCTCGGGCATCTGCACGTCGATGAGCGCCAAAGCCACGTCGTGCAGCAACAACAGTTCCAGAGCCTCGGCTCCAGACTTGGCGCACAGTAGTTTCACGTCATCGCGGCGCAGCAATTCAGCGAGCACCGTTAGGTTGACCGGATGGTCGTCCACGAGCAGCACCTTGGGATGGCCCGGCGACGCGTCGGTCCGGCCCTCGATCACATCTGGTTTGTTCATAGGTCTTCTCGCTTGTGATAGATGCGTTCCTATTGTTCGCGCGCCTGTACCAGGCGGCGGCTCAGTGACGGCCTGGCGTAGCCGCGAAAATCATGCTCACAAGCCCGGTACAGCGCACCGAGCAACAGCTCGATCTCGAACACGTCGGTGCTCTGAAGAGAGGTTGAGGCTAAGGCGGAGGTCGATTTCTGAAGTTTCATCTCTTCGCGCTGCCTAACGGCGTGAAGGGCCATCGGTCTGCAAGACCCGAATGGCGCTCCCGCACACATGGTTCCTGACCAGCCTTAACCCTAACCTCAACCTCTCCATTTCGGCATCCAAATCCGCACCAGCGACACCAGCCTGTCCGCGTCCACCGGCTTGGCCATGTAATCGTTGGCGCCGGCGGTCAATGCCTGCAGACGATCCGCCTTCATCGCCATGGAGGTGAGCGCGATGATGGGCAAATGGCGCCATTCTGGGCGCTTGCGGATTTCGCGCATGGCGGTCAAGCCGTCCATCTCCGGCATCATGATGTCCATCAGCACCAGGTCGATCGGAGCGCCGTCGGGCTGGAGCGATCCTTCCAGTACCGTCAGGGCCTCGCGGCCGTTCCGGGCTACCTGTACTTCGGCGCCGCGTGGCTCCAACAGGCTCATGAGCGCGAACACGGTGCGCACGTCGTCTTCCACCACCAACAGCCTGGCCCCCTCGAGGGCCGCGTCTCCGCAACGCGCTCGGGTGAGCAGGGCCTGCTGCACGGGTGGCAGGTCGGCGACCACCTGATGCAGAAAGAGCGTCACCTCGTCCAACAGCCGTTCGGGCGACTTGGCGTCCTTGATGACGATGGACTTGGCGTAGCGGCGGAGGCGCTGCTCTTCGTCCGGCGAGAGTTCGCGCCCCGTATAGATGATGACCGGCGGACATGAATACCGGTCCTCATGGCTCAACGTTTCCAACAGAGCGTAGCCCTTCTCATCCGGCAGACTCAAATCGAGCACCATGCAGTCGAAGGTGGTGGCACAAAGTCTTTCGAAGCAGTCCGCGGCGGTCCCCACGCCGACGGTTTCCACGTCACGTGAGGTCAACAGCGCCGTGATGGCTTCCCGCTGCGTCGGATCGTCCTCGACGATCAAGACGACGCGTCGGTCGCCCGACAGCCGTTCGCGATCGTCGGGAATTCGAGCATGGCCAGGGTCTGCCTCCCTCCCGTGGCTAGAGTCAGGAACCGTCAGCGCAAACTGTCCTTCGGGTCCTCCAGACACAGAGGTCCTGCCAGGCTCCGAAACCGCCTTGTACCGTTCCGGCAGCAGCACGGTGAACGTGCTGCCTTGCCCCGGTGCGCTGGTCAATCTTATTTCTCCACCCAACAGTCGCGTGAACTTCCGGGCGATGGACAGTCCAAGGCCGGTGCCGCCGTACTTCCGGTTAGTCGTGCCGTCGGCCTGGCGGAACGGCTCAAAAATAGCTTGGTGCTGGTGGTCCGTGATGCCGATACCTGTGTCGCGGACCGCGAACGCGATCCGACCGTCGGACGCGCGGCCGACCTCCAACCGGACTTCGCCCTGTTCGGTGAATTTGATCGCGTTTGAGAGTAAATTATTGAGTATCTGCTCCAGTCGCTGCTGATCGGTCTCGATCGTCTCCGGCATCCCGTCCGCGAGCCGGACGCGTAGGCTCAAGTCTTTGTCCTCGGCCACCGGCTGAAACATGGCCGTCACATGTTGAGCCAAGGCAGCCAGGCACACCGGAAGCGGCTGCACCTCCATGCGACCGGCTTCCACTTTTGCCAGATCCAGCACTTCATTGATCAGCGCCAAGAGATCCCGGCCGGCCGATTCGATGTTCCTGGCATAAGCCACCTGTTCAGGCGTCAGGTTGCCGTCGGCGTTGTCGCTAAGCTGCCGAGCCAAAATCAGCGACGCGTTCAACGGCGTGCGCAGCTCGTGGGACATGTTCGCGAGAAATTCGGATTTGTACCGGCCGGCCTGCTCCAATTCGCGCGCCTGGGCTTCCACGTCGCTCTTGGCGCGGATCAACTCATCGTTCTGTGCCTCCAGCATGACGGTCTGCTCTTCCAACCTGGCGTGAGAGTCCTCGAGACTGGCGCTTCGCTCCGTCAGCTCCTCGTTTGCCGCGCGGAGTTCTTCGCTTTGCGCTTGAAGCTCTTCCGCTTGACGTTGAGTTTCCTCCAGCAACTCTTGGATATGGACACGAACCTGCGCCGAGCGAATCGCCACGGCGATCGACTCGGACACCCGGGTGACGAATTCCTTGTCCGACTCGTTCACCGGATGAAGAAATCCCAGTTCCAGCACCGCTTTGATCGAGCGCTCCACGGCCAGCGGAGCAATGAGCAAATGTCGCGGGGCGCTACGGCCCAGCGAACTCCCGATGGTCAGATAGCCCTCCGACACGTCGGGTACCACGATGACCTTTTGTTCAACGAGCGCCCGGCCGAGCAAGCCGTCTCCGGATCGGACCTCCAGTGGGAGACGGGCATCGGCCGGGACACCGTACGTCGCCGTCCGGCGAAACGTCGGGCCGTTCTCAATGAACAAGGCGCCGGCCGGGGCATCGAGATACTTGGCAATGGTGCCAAGCACCCGCGACCCGAGCTGGTCGATGTTCGGATCGCCCGCCATCCGCTCGCTCAGGAGAGTCTGGCCGGATTGCAGCCATTCCTGTTTGCGAACGGTGAGCTTATTGGTGATGAACTGATAACCGAGCGCCGCCAAGGCCCAACTGGTCGCCACCTCGAAAATGCGATTCTGCGCCGCAAGGAGCGGATCGATACCGTGTGAGCTCACTAAAAAGCCGACGAGTATCAGCAGCGTAGTTGCCGTGGCTGTGTAGGCCGGCACGAGTGGCTTCCAGGTCAAATAGGAGAAGACCAGCGGCAGGATATAAAAGACCCAGACAGCGATGCCGAGCTCGGTCAAAAGACCGCTGATGAATACGGCGCTACTCGACAGAACGATGGCGCCATAGACCAGGGGCGTGGGGGTCCGTTCAAAACGGGTCATGTCGGATTCGCATTATCGAAGTGGAAAGACCGACCTCTCACCTCTGTACCTCAGATGCGGGGGGCGTTGAGTCTATAATAGAATCGGTGTCTTCAGTCCCTAGGGAAAGCCCTGGCCCAACTCAACGGATCGGTTTGAGGAAGGTGGAGGAGAAATTTAGGCGCACCGCTGCCTCCTTCCGTTCTGCGGGGGGCGGCAACGAGCGGGCGAACCGGCATCGACGCTTCTGTCGACAGCCTGATACATTGCTTGAGGCAGGTGTTGATACGCGGTTTCTTTTTCGAGCAATAGGCAAGCACCGGCATCCAAAAACGCTTCTCGAGTCCCATTGTCGACGTAAAACGAGAGGCCAATGACAGGCAGGTGCGGATATTTCCGTATGATGGAACCTGTCGCTTCGATACCGTTCATTCTCGGCATGTGAATGTCCATCACAACGACATCGGGCTCCAGCAGGTCTGTCAGCTTCACCGCCTCTTCCCCATCCGTCGCTTCACCCACCAGTTCAATGTCGAGATGACGGCTAAGATATTTACGCAACCCTTGCCGGACGAGGAAGTGGTCATCTACCAGTAACACACGAATACATTTCGTCTTCAGCCGGTCGGCTCCATCGGCTCCAATGGTTTTGACTCGATCGATAAGTGTCGTGTCCATGGAATCTCCCTCTTGCATGTTGGGCCTTGCACCCTAAGAGAAAGAGGAATCCTTATGAACTAGTAAGCCGCCTAGTTTGCCCGTTAAGTTACAATGACTGAGCAATAAGTCGCGATTCCGTCGCATTGCGACTATTCCTGAATGACCAGGAAGTACCTGATTTCAATCGACTTCACAGGCTTCTTTATGCGGGGGCTGCATTATGCTATGTTCTCGGTCACGAAAGCTGTGTTCAGGGCGGCGGTCTGTCTTCCTCACGGGAATGGAAGACCCACCGTCATAGGCAATCACAGCTGGGAGGGAAACGCTCATGAAGCAGACCCTTGGGGTGCTGGGTTTTCTCATATGCTTGACCGTGACCGCAGTCTCCATGGCAGCGCACGATGCCGAGACAGGCGAACTGGATTTTGCCAAAGGAGAGGCTCTATTGAAGAAGAAGCAGTATGAGGAAGCGCGCGCGGCGCTGGAGGCCGGCCTCATGAAAAACTCCTCGAATGTGCAGGCTCATTTCAACCTGGCTGAGGCTTGTCGAGGGTTAGCAGCCTGGGCCTGCGCGGAAGAACATTATGAAACCGCGTTGTATCTGGATGCGAAATCTAGAACAGCGGGGACGAAGGAGCTACGGTTGCGCAAAATGGAGGTGTGGCGCTCGCTGGAAGAAGTGACGGCGTGGCGGTTGCTGGAGGAAGCGAAAGAGTTGATTGCCGGTGGGCATGCCGACCCTGACCAAATGAAGAAGGCGGAGGAGGCCCTGGACGGCGCCAATGAGCTAGGGCTCAACCAGGAACAACAGGCGGTCTATCAGCAGTTACAAGCGAAACTCCCTGGGCGGCGTTCGACCACCGTGCTGGATAGTCTGAAACCGACTGAGACGCCGCTGGCGCTGGTGCCGGCAGGGGAATTCACGATGGGGAGCACCATGGCGGACGATGAAAAGCCGGTGCATCACGTCTATCTCGACGCCTTCTATATGGACAAGTACCACGTGACGGTGCGGCAGTATGCCAAGTATCTGGAGGCGACGGACAAGGAGGCGCCGCCCGAGTGGGATATCATGAACCAACCCCGACATCAGAAAAGCCCGGTTGTCAATGTCAGTTGGTTCGATGCTGCCACGTACTGCAAATGGGCCGGCAAGCGCCTGCCGACCGAGGCGGAGTGGGAAAAGGCGGCGCGAGGGACGGATGGCCGTCTCTATCCCTGGGGCAATGAGGCCCCCACCAGGCTCCACGCGAATTTCGGCAAAAAGGAATGGGCGAATCATATGGCCTTGGTTCCGGTGGGAATGTTTGAACTAGGCAAGAGCCCCTACGGCATCTATGACATGGCCGGCAATGCTTGGGAATGGGTCAACGACTGGTATGACCATGACTATTACAAGAAGAGCCCGGCGAAGAATCCTCAAGGACCGAAGACGGGTAAGTCAAAAGTCGTGCGGGGCGGTAACTGGCTCTATGTTCAGGAGTTTCTTCGTTCTTCCTTCCGTTTCAATGCCGAACCATCTGGCCGGCAGTTCGGCTACGGGTTCCGTTGCGCAAAGACTCCGTAGCTAGTGAACCTCGGTGGGAAGGGCCACGCCAAAGATTCATCCTACTCAGGCTTCTCTTCTCCTGCTTGTACCGAACATCGGCACCTCTGTGCGCCTATCTGCTTGCTCCAAATCTGTACATGTCATGACAAGCCGTGCAGCGAGCCGTCATGCTCGATAAGCGCTGCAAGATTTGTTGAGGCGTTTCGTGCCGCGCGATCGCATCCGCCAATGCATCCATGTCTTTGTGGATCGACATGCCCATCTGCTTGAACGGCAGCGGCAACTTGGCCATGATCGTCGGCTCCACGTCCGCCGCCATGCCCATTCCAACCGCCCTCGCCGTTGCTTCCATTTGCTTTGGCTCAGGATCCGGCTCTCCCAGTCCCCTGATAAGCCCATCCACCGTTTTCAAGAGCAGGCGCATTTCAGCGAGGATTTGATCGCGCTCTGCCGTTGCCAAAACGATTTCCGTCCGACCATCACTTCCCGTTTTCGTCACGCCCTTGACAAAAAACCATCCTCCCACGCTCAGCGTGACGACCCATAGGGTGATGGCGGTAATGCAATAATTTCGCTTCATATCATTATTCCTTTCGAAAACCAGCCTGCTGCTGTATTGCAAGGAAAGAACCGGATAGGCCGCGAAGATGCTGCAGGGTTTCACGGAGAATATTCAGGCGCTTAGCTGAGTTCGAGAGTGAGCCAGTGGCTCTTTGCTACAAGGTGCGAGGAGTCTCTGTCGCAGAAGGCGACAACGATAAGAGTTCTCGCACCAACAAGCCGATGGTGTCGGACATCGATCCCTTGCCTCCGCAACCCATTCCTCCGGTGAAACCACAAGCGCTGAGAAGCTTGCCTTGAAGTGCTGAGGAAGGGGATTGTGAATTTTGCCCGCTCAGTTAGGACCGAGCCAGCATCGTCGCCGCGATCACAACAGCCAATGCGATGAGCAACGAAACACGCGGCAGCCAGCGCGCGGTTTTGAAGACGACCTGTTCACTGGGCGTTCGCTGGGAATCCGGTATGGCACTGACCCGACTGACCTGAGGACCGAAGACAAGGTCATGGAGGAGGATCAGGAACAACAACAGGGCGACCAGCATCAACTTCACGGTCACAATCCCCGGCCACGAGGCCGGGCTGGTCACATGGATACCCCGTAGGGACAATAGCATCGGGCCGGTGATGAGTAATACTGCAATGGCAACCCACACAATAGGACGAAATCGTAGCGCCGCAGATCGAAACAGCGCCATGAATTCCGGCGCCGCCTTCCGGCCTCTGACTAACGGAGCCAAGACCAACGAGAGAAAAATCATTCCGCCGATCCAGGTGACAGCGGCAAGGATGTGTAGGACAACCAGGGTGGAGTACATGGGGCCTCAGTCGTTCAAGAGAGCTATCGTTGTAGCATTAGACAATGAGAGGAGATGATTTGCTCTATCCCGGCGTTGTGACTCTCAGCTGTGACCTGGTGCGGCGCAGGCAAGGCGTGTATGTTGTCCAGTCTGCTCGAAGGAATCCGCCAGATTGCCGGTTAAGGGAACCTGTCGTTCATACACGGTGAAGTTATAGGGATCCTTCGCCGTGAGGCCGTACTTGTCGATGAGCATCTGATGTTGCCCTTCCGTCTGGATGTGGTAGCGCACCTTCGCGATTAATTTGAGTCCGACGCTATCTTCTGGGAGTCGATACTCGAACGTATAATCCCGGCTGGCCAACGGCACGAGCCGATTGTCGTACAGCTCGATGATCGCCGGCTGCCACATGATCCATCGACCCATCGTGTCCGACTGCTGCTCCAACACTTTTCCGTGCTGATCCTCAACCGCAAATTCGACCGTGAAGTGGCGATCAGGGTCTCCCGTCGGGAGTTTATGTCCTGCGCCCGCATTGATCAACATCAACGTGACTCGGACCTTGTCGCCAGGTTTGGGTTCCGCCGGATCGGCCACCACTTTGACGTCGATCGCCCGCTTGATCATCTCGGGATCGTGTCCGCCACGCCAGAGATGTTGACGTCCCTGGCGGAGGGCTCCCCCCACGGCGACCGGCCGTTCGATCTCCGGCATATGACAGTTTTGGCAGATGAAGCCGCGCTCCTTACTCCAGTAGCCGTCCTCAAATTCAGGATAGGTGCCGCATGGTCCTCCGTTATAAAACTGCGCCGGTCCCCCCACGACGCTATGGCATCGATAACACATCTGCGTCGTGCGAAACATAGGATCGTACTTCGTCGGATGGGGGGCTTTGGCATCCTCGAACGGTCCCAGGATCACTCCGTCTCGGACGTGACATGCCGCACAGGTCACGCCTTCCCGCTGGTAGTTCGCATCGTAGTGAGGATTGGGGTCCTGCACGGCGCGTTCGACTCGGTCTCGCGGGATCTCTTTAATCAACGTCGGTTGCTGATTTTCCAGCGGCGTATGACAGTTGAGACAGACCCACGTGTGTTTATCTTTCGTCCAATATGCCTGGAAGAAGGGATCGTCGTAGGCCTGTGCGTGAATGCTGGTTCTCCACTCCTTGTAGATGTCGGCATGACAGGTTCCGCAGGACTCGGCCTTAAGGCTTGTCAAACCCTCCGGAATCTTTTGATGGGGAATGGCATGGGCATAGTCCGATCGTAGTCCGAAAATGACGGTTGGTTTGACTTCGGTGTAATACAGGTATGTGAGACCGCTCAAGACGACGAGCCCGATCAAAATTTTCTTGAACCACCGCATCGATCTCTCCGTTTCCCTGCCCCACGATTGACATCACAGGGTACGGGCCTCTCCGTTATCGGTCGGATTGTGAAGGACGAACAAACTTACGATACACCACGGGCATGAGAAATAGCAGGCCCAGCAGCGTGAACGCGAGGAGGAGCCGAGGAGAAGCCAATTCACCGAGCGAATTGATCGTGCCCAATTGACGGCCGGCGAAGGTGTAGGCGAGACTGCCGGGGATAATCCCGAGGGCTGTCGCGGCGACGTACGTCCCTACGCGCACTCTCGTCAACCCGGAGAGGAGATTCACGAGGAAAAAGGGGAACAGCGGAATCAGTCGCAAGGTGAGAAGATAATTGAAGGCGTTCTGGGTAAAACCCTCCTGAAAAGCCGAGAGCCGGTCTCCGAACCGTCGTTCCACCCAGTCACGAAACAGGTACCGGGCCGCCAGAAACGCCAGTGTGGCTCCGGTCGTGGCTCCGATATTCACATAGAGGGCGGCCCACACGGTCCCGAAGAGAAACCCTCCGGTAAGCGTCATCAGGGTCGCTCCCGGCAACGAGAAGGCTGTCTGGGCGACATAGGTCAGGATGAACAACGCCACGGCCAGTGCGTAATGCTCTTCGGTAAAGGCGAAGAGCTTGTCCCGGTTGGCCTTGAGCACGTCGAGCGACACATAGGTCATGAGGTCGAAAAAATAAAAGGCGCCGATCACGGCCAGAAAGACGACTGCGACGAGGGCCTTTCCTTTCATTGAGGCCGGGCTCCGTACATCCGGTCTAAGGATCTGTTCCTCAGATGACATTGCAACCCTCTGTCTGACTCCGTAGAGTAATCCGCCACGATGTTGGGAAACTCACATCTCGTGAAGCATGTCCTGCTGGTGGTGACGAGTCTCCTCCTGACCTATGTTCTCGCCTTTATCACGCTGATGATCCGCTGGATGAATTTTTGGATCCGCGGGTCCTACTTTGTCTCCTATCAAGCTATTTTCTTGATCACGCTGACGATCTTTCTGCTGTGGTGGTTGCGTCGGCATCATACTGGACCGCTTCCCCTTTCCTCAACCATCCTGTACGCGATGGTCGTCGGATATGTATCGGGGCTGATTGCCATGACGCTGTATCCCATCTCTCAACCGGATGGGCTTCAACAGGTGGCCATGGGACTCCGGTTTCCCACGCCAGAAGCCGTTGCAGCTTTCTTGTGGTTTCCCGTTCGGATGTTGGCCTGGCTGTTTGGTGGCATTGTCGGCATGGTCATCCTGACGATAAGTCGACGATTCAAGCCGCTCTTGATTGAATGAACACTGGGATAAGCAGCAGTCCACATACTATATTCAACAACTCTGGGCCGCTTTTTGGATAGGGACTATGCCGCTGTCCTCACCGACCATTGACTCCTTGAGGAGGTTCTCGGTACAGGAGGGCATGAGGCCTGATCCGATTGCTTTCAGATTTCTCGCCCTCGTGGCACTCACGACATTTCTGTTGAACCCGATGGCTGGAAGAGCAGAGGAGGAATCACCCTATGAGCGCATCGCCGCGCTCGCTCACGGTTCTCCCATGATAACCGTCGGCGAAGGCTTTTTTTTCATGGGAACTGCCAGGACCGACCAGGACCCGTACAGCCTTGATCTTCCTTACGATGACACCGAACAACCGCAGCGTCGCGTGTGGCTGGATCAGTTTGAGATCGATCGAGACGAGGTCAACCTTGGAGAATTTCTCCTGTGGTTGAACCGGCAGCAACGTTCCATTCCGGCAGAGATACGCAAACTGATCGACCACATGGTGACCGTCCATGCGGCGTCGCCGGACAGCCTCGCCCGTTGGCCGGCACTCTACGTCACCTGGACCGAGGCCTCGGACTTTTGCCGCGTGCAAGGCAAACGCCTCCCGACCGAAGCCGAGTGGGAAAAGGCCGCCCGGGGAGAGAAGGGTTATCTCTTTCCCTGGGGTCACAAACCTCCGGTCGTGGGGTTGGCTATGTTCGGACAGTACCATGTCCACGAAATACCTATCGTGGCTGCTGTTGAACAGGGCGAGGAGGGCCGCAGTCCCTACGGCCTGCATCACATGGCGGGGAATGCCGCCGAATGGGTCGAAGATTGGTTTGGGATCGATTACTATGCGACCATGCCCGATCGTAACCCACCTGGAGCAAAGCAAGGTCGTTATAAGGTGGTGCGGGGTGGATCGTGGAAGAGCGCCCCGCCGCTGCTGCGAACGGCGACGCGAAGCGGTGCTGCCCCGGAACAGCGAGCGGCGACCATCGGATTTCGCTGTGCCAAATCGATCCGGTAGCAGAGGATAGAGGTTTCTTGATGAAAACGCTGATGATTCGAGGATATCTTGTGTGTGCTCTAGCCGCGATGAGTCTCGCTCCATACCCTACGCCCGCTCTGGGCGCCATGGCGGAAACGAACGAGGGGACAAGCTGGAAGCTCTATACGAACGATCGCTTCGGGTTTTCTGTTCGTTATCCAGACAACTGGCGCCTTGGTAACCTGCTGCCCGGCGGAATCGGAGTGACACTGCTCCCGTCGACCGAGCACAGCCTGGTCGCCTTATCCGGCCACATGAATGTGGTCAGCGGCAGCAGCCGGGACGGACGACAGACACTTGAAGAATTCGCCGCGTCCCACCGGCGCGTCATTACGCAGCTCTACGACAAGAAGAAGATGGAGATCACCTGGCAAAAGGATGCGAACACCACTCTGGCTGGATTTCCGGCGAAGCGCCTGACCTTCACCTATCAAGACGACCGGCGCAATGCGATACTGGAGATCCATATTTTTTCATTGGGGCGCAACGAAGGGCGCGGCGTGCGGATTAAAATGCCCGCCGATCGCACAACCCAACTGATGCCGACGATCAGACGGATGCTGCAATCCTATAAGGCGGGAAGAGATCAGAATGCCGTGAGCCCGATCGTGCCGAAAGGGAAGGGTTGAGGCCAATGTACGAAATCTTCACTGATCGCCTTCTTTCCGGAATAGAAAGGAACTGATTTCGCCATGCTGCTCGTTGGCGGCTATGCCGCCAAACCAGGACCCGTCGCACTTCGCTGCCAAATGTAGTCGTACACCCGTCCAGCCACCGTCTCCGTTTCTTCTTCTGTGAACGGAGGCCGAGGCAACGCCTGCCAGAGGTTGTCGAGGATAAACACCTTCACTTCCGCTTGCGTCGTCGTGTTTTCCGTCCAGTTGCGCATGGGCTTGAGTAGTGATCGCAACGAGGCAAGTAACGCTTTGCTGGCCTGCTTGAGCCGTTCACGATCCGCCTTGCTGATGTGATCCCTAAGGAGCAAATCAAAGAGAGCAAGTTCCTCTTCGCTCAAGCCTTCCTCTGCCGCTAGCCGTTGTTCCGCATCAAGACTGTCTGCCAACGCAACCAGCTTGGCGAAGGTTTCTTCAACCGTAATGCGGTCTTTCTCTCGGTTATAGTCGGCGACGATCTCCTGATACTTCTTGTAGTAGTCCATCCGCGTCGGATTCCTGGCGAGCATCTGTGCGAGCTTCTTCTCGACCACGTCTCGAATGTCCTGAAGCGTGGCGTGCTTCCGCCGCACCTTCGCTGCGAATTCCACTCGTAGCTTCGCAAAGTCCACAAGACTGAGATCGACTGTCAGTCCCTCGGCATGATCGTCACCCGGAGCCTGGGCCCGGATCGCCTCGTTCACGATACGGTGCAGCTCCTTGAGGACCTCCGTCACATCAGCGGTGTCCCGCCGCTCATTCAGCTTCTTGTAGATAGCTTCGATGTTGTCATGGCGTTCCGCATAGGTGAAGACACTCGGCTCCATGAGAAGCGCTTTGAACCGGGCGAAGACTTGCCGGGCCATGATCTCGAAGCGCCGCTTCGCGTCATCGGACTGGTAGAGCGCGTCCACGGCATCCCGCAAGGCTTCGATCCGCATGAACCCTGTGGCTCCTTGCAGCCTGGCGGGGTCGAAGTTGAGCGCCTTGAGATGTTGCTCTGCCGCTTCATCGGCTTATCGATATAGAGCGTCGCCAGGCACTCCACGTCAAACCCGGTCAGCCACATGGCGCACACGATGGCAATCCTGAACGGGTGCTGCGGATCTTTGAAAGCGTCGTCCAGGCCGATCGCCTGCTCCTGAGCCGAAGCCGGCAAGTCGGTATTCAATCGCGTGATGGCCGCCCGGAGGTCGCGCATGAGCACGACGTCCCGCTCAGAAAGACGTCCCCGCGTGCCCTGTGACCCGAACGTCTCCTCGTTATAGGCATAGACGCTCTCCCACCCAAGCCGGTCGCGCAGGAACTCGGCAAAGGTCTGTTGAACCAAGCGATCTTCGCTGTGGATGTCGGTAATCACCGGCTACAGCTGTGCGAGTTAGAACAATGCCATGGTTAATGGCTCGAAATCTGGCGTAGCCATTGGCACATAGTTCTCAGGCCAGTGACCGTGCAATTCGACCAACAGGCGCTGCTTGGAAGGTGCCGGGATTGGATTGACCTGTACCACCTTTGCCTCGTAGTCGACAGGAGATTGGGCGATAGCTCGGACGAGATCGTAGACCAGGTATCGCGGCGCCCATCCAATCATATGGTAGTCCGGTGTTTGGATCTGCACGGCTAACTGACTGACGGGATTAGTCAGCTCGATCGCCACGGATAACGGGTCACCGGGGTTGAGGCAATCCAACCGCTCTTGCGCACTTAGACCGACATGCCGCCATCCATGGAGAAAGAATCGGCAGCGAAACGCTCCTCCTTCTCCGCGCTGGATTTTTGGGAACACTTCAAAACTATCCGTAGCCCGGTAGCCCCCATCCACCGAGAGAATCTCGAGTGGGTCTGCCTCTTCCGGCAGGTTCAGTAACCGAAGATATTCCAGGAAGTCGCGTTGCCCAGGCACGAGCACCCTGTTTTTGAACAGAGGGAACAGTTCGCCGGCTTGATAGGTTCGGCCGAAGTCAGGAAAGTCGTAGAGGGGTTCGAATCCGCTTTCGTGGCTGGCACGCTCGGCGCCCTTGATATAACGGAAGCGATACAGTGACTCAGGTTGCCACACATCCAAACGGCCGACAGGAAACCACTGTCGGGTTCGCGCCTTGTCCTGCCAGGCAAGAAACAATGTCCTTTCGCTCATGGTGTCACCTTTCGGAGTTCTCTGATACCGTACCACATCACCTCGACGGCGAACGCTCGCGCGGGCTCAGTCATCCAGCCGTCAGGAACATCGCCGACCACCTGTTCAAGGGTAGCCTGTTCGATGCCGTGAGCGCGTAGCAGTGCTGAGGAAAACAAGTCTGGATGTAACGGCGTAGCCCGGCGGACTAACTCCACAGGACTCAGCCCATGCGGATCAGTCGACGTCCAGTAGACTGCCCCCGATCCCTTCTCCACATAGCTTCCCACACGATGCTCGCGTAAAACTCGTTCACGAACCTTGCCCATCCCCTCATCCAATAATTCTCTTCCCAGCGAGGAAGCATGGTCAAAAGTCGGCGCCATCAGGCCCGTCCAGCCCGCGCTCGGCTGTTCGGCAATAATGCCCCAGTTCTCATGATGCCGGTCAGTATTGCCGATGATCGCATCCAAAACCAGATACGCAGCAAACTGCGCTTTCGCTTGGGAGGCGCCGTCGGGAGACGCAAACGTCCGGTCAAGAGCCAGAAAGATATTCTCCAACGTATGGTCCGCCTGCTTGAACCGTTTGTCGGGGTTGTAACCCAGCACCTGTCCGGCAAGGATTTGATTCCCGTGAAACAGGTTCTGACCACGCCGTATGAACGACTCCGTGGTCGACCCGCGCGTACCGGAAAACACCGCGAGTTCCACTCGAGCATGTGGAATGTTCAAACAGGCGGCAAGCGCCGCAGCAATCTTCTCAGCCCAATGCTGGCCCGTGTTGGGCTGTGGGTACTTGAACAGCCACTCAGCCGCCTCCTGATCCCCCCGGTACCAGAATTTTTCCTTGCTGCCAAGAGCTTCTGCTTCTAGGGCGTGTCCTCAATTAGTTTGGAGGATTCACAATAGCTTAGGTCTGTGATTCACTCTTCATAAGCCAGGGGAGGGGCTTATGGATGGGGCAACGGCGTTATGGATTGCGGGACGATCAGTGGAAGCGGATCGAAGGATGGCTGCCGGGGCGCGACGATACGGTTGGCGTGACGGCGAAGGACAACCGGTTGTTCGTGGCGGCGGTTTTATACCGTTACCGGGCGGGGATTCCCTGGCGGGATTTGCCGGAACGGTTTGGCCCGTGGAAGGCTGTGCACACACGCTTCACGCGCTGGTGCGAGCGCGGCGTTTGGGAAAATGTGTTCAAGCATCTGGCCGCTGATGCCGACAATGAATACGCGATGATCGACTCCACAATCGTGCGTGCCCATCAGCACGCGGCGGGGGCGCGTAAAAAGGGGGGCAGGAGACCAAAGACGTCCGCGAACAAGAAGCGATCGGGCGCAGCAAGGGCGGACTGACCACCAACATCCACGCCACATGCGACGCGTTGGGCAATCCCACGGGTGTTCACCTCACGCCCGGTCACGCGCACGATCTGCAAGGGGCCGATGTTCTCCTGCCGGGGGTTCTTGAAAAAATCGAAGCCTTGCTTGCGGATAAAGCCTTCGATGCGAGCGAGCGCGTTCTGGACCTTCTGAAGCAGGCGGGCGTTGAGAGTGTCATCCCGCCAAAATCCAGCCGCATGGAACAGCGGGAATACGACAAAGAACTCTATAAAACGCGCCACCTGATAGAACATTTCTTTGCCAAACTCAAGCACGATCGCGCCATCGCGACGCGCTCCGACAAAACCGCCAGAAATTTCCTCGGCGCAATCTATCTCGCCGCCTCCGTCATCTGGCTCAATTGAGGACACGCCCTAGTACCCATTCCGGACGGACCTCGAAGATGGGATAAGCCCTGTCAGGCATGATACCTCATCAGTGACGGCAGTATCTGAATTTGTCTACCCTCCGTCGTCGGGAACGATATGATTTCCCCGAACAACGGCGGCTCTCCGGGCTCCTAAAGCACCGGTAGCTTAGGTGCGCGCATTGTCTACCACCCCCAGCGACGGATCACAGTTCCGCGCTTCGGAGCGATCGGAACCCACGGGATCAGGCTGGTGCTCCGCGGCAAGGCCCGCTCTAGCTTTTTTAACAACGACCCGGCCACTCCTTCTCGCTCCAACAGCGTTATACTTCTTCTCGATGGCTTTAGAAACCATCTTGAAGAAATAGAATGCGTCAGATCACACGGCAATCTGGCCGCTCATGAGGCGAGGCAGGAGCAGGTCGCGGGCGGCAAGGAAATATTCATAGATGCGTCCAAACACGTCGCCCGAGGCTTGCCGGATCTGCTCGTTATTGAACAAGCGCATCACATCTTCGAGTACTTTCGGCTCGAAGATGCCGTAGTCCTTCGGCAAGACGCCTTTGAGCGCTACGAAATCCCTTTCGATAGAGGTCATGGCGTTTGTCACAAGTGTAGGAAGGCCGGATGGGTCAACCGTGGCCTTCTCCATAATCAAGTCGTACCGGGCTTCCTCCGGCAAGTAGAGCGCCCGGCGGGCGATGTAGTCCGCCGGTAGGACTCGGCGCCTCGGCATCTTGCCGCTTGCCTGATCGGATTCAATCTTCTGCTGAGCTGCCTCGTAACGATTGGCCGCATGTAGCAGAAAAATCACGCCCAGCACTGGCATGAAATAGTCGCTTGATGTGAGCTTGGAATTGGCCCGGAGGTTGTCTGCGGCGTTCCAGAGGTCGGCTTCCAGTTTCTCGATGTCTTTGAAACTACCGTCCGTCATCCGGTCATGTCTGCTTGTCTGTTATGCAGATAGGTTCTATTCGATTTCGGCGCAGTGTACCCAGTTTCTTTCAAGAAATCAGCCTACCGAGAGGCTACTTCAAGGGCTTGCAACGACAGAACAAGTTGAGGCCGAGGGGATGATGAGAAAGATATCGGTTCACGGGCTTGCCGACCTAGGTAGGCGTTCAAGAACGTCGCTCGCAAGGCGGCAGTCGAAGCAAGCATCGGAGTCATAGTTTCTGAGCTACCTCGAGGATGCCTTTCAGGACGCGAACGAACTCATCGGGCAGTTTTCAACGCGCTGCTACGCGCCAGAATCTTTCATCGCCGACAGATGCTTCATCGCTTCCCGTGCCGCCGTACGCGCTTTCGTGGCGGGATTCAAGCTCGCGCCTGGATCGACCTTGTCGCCCATGTCCGCCACCCGCTTACAGTGGGTGATGGCCTCCTTGAGGAATGGCGCCGCCGCTTGGCCGTGCTCATCTCCCTTGGGCAAGAGGCCGAGAATCGCCGTCGCATGCTTCGTCACTTCGCCGCAATGGTGGATGATCGCCCCGCCATCGCCCATGCCTCCGTGCATGACCATCTCCTCCGCGTCACGGAGCATCGCTTTGCCGTGCTCTTGAATCGCCTGCGCCTGCCCTGCCAGGACCGACGTCGCTCCGACGGCCACCGTCAATATGACGGCTAAGAGATTCTGCTTCATCATCAGAACATCCGACCTTTCTTCACTGGTGCCTGATCGGCCGGCGTGAGCCGGCGATACAGCGCGTGAAATTGCTCCGTTGTGAGCGCGGGATTTTCCAGCTCCGTGAGCTGCTCGACACCGACGGGATATTCCACAGTATCGTCGAAGCTGGAGGAGGCGATCGCCACATAATGGGCCGGGAAGAGACGCTCCGGCAACAAAATGCTGACATCTCGATTGTACTTCTTGGCCATTCGGATGGCGGCGCGGGCCCGCTCGGCAGTGACCGATGGACCCAGGCCGATATTGGTCGGCGGTTTCCCCGCCTTCATGAATTGCACGTGAAGGTTCGTGAGGCCCGCCTCGGCGAACTCCTTCTTGATCTCCTCCAGATTCCGGCGATACTCGTTCGCCAGGACCACTTCAACCCGTCCCGACGAAGCGACATCGTTCTGCTGTGCGGCAGGCGCACCGCCTGTCGGCATGCCGAGAACGATCGCGAGACACAGAGCTTGGAGACCTCTCTTCATTCGGTGGCTCGTTTCGCCTCAAACAGCCAATCGAGCGAGACGGTCTCGTTCGGTTTCACGGTGATATCCCGCTCTTGACTCCCCAAAATCGGATGCCAGGCCTTGAGGTGGTATGTGCCTGCAGGGATGTCGCCGATGGCAAACGATCCACTGAGATCCGTGACCGCATAATATGGATTGTCGATCGCGTACCCCCAATTCTGCATGTAGGGATGCATGCCGCACTGCATGGTAAACACTTTCCGCCCTTTGACCAGTTGCACGATATCGGTGGTCCCGCTCTCATGCAGGGCAGGCCGATGGAGGACAATATCGACTCCGGCTTGGTCGTAGGCATACCCTTGAATGTCATGTGATACCGGATCCCGATTAAAGACGGTGACTCGGCGCTTGTCGCCGACCACGGTGACGAACGGCAGGAATTGGCACAGACTCGCTTCCATTTCGGCATCGGTGAAGGTGAATGGCTTGCCTCTCTCGATATCCTCCAGGACCACCACCACATCTTTGAGCCCGCCGTCCTGCCCGATATTGACTTCCTTCAGGAGCCGATGCCCATTGCCGTCCGACAGAGACCCGCAATACACGCGGTCCGGGGACCGACGCAGCTCGAACTCTTTCGGATCCGGCACGGTGCCGGTGAACGTGACCTTGCCCCGCACCGCGGCACCATCCGTCACAGTCGCCGACTCATACGCCCCGGCATCTGCTTGAAGTCCCGACATCAAGATAGCCGACACACAGCCGGCCAGCCACAGTTCTCTCAGACACGGTTGTCTCATATCCCCTCCGGTCATGCGCTCACTGTTGCGTGCTTGCCGATGGATTGGCCCTATCCAGTCGTCGCGGAAGTTCGAATAGGAAGGCAGACTGCTCGGTGAAGATTAATCGGCGAAACTCTTCCGACCATTTTCCCTGCTTGCTCACTGTCTTGAGGGGGAACCGTTCGGCTTTCGTCACCCATCGGTAATACTGCCGGATTTCACCATTTTCGGCGATGGTCACTTCGAACAACTCGGTGGGACGGCCGTTCAGCGTCTCATCCCCCACGAACTCGCGGGAGACCTCCCCATCCATCTTCTCGGTCACCGTCAACCGATGGTCGCTCGCAATCGGAACCTCAAGGTACTGGCGGCGTTTCGAAAAGATGAGCCACGATTGCTGCTTGTCCATCCGAACAATCATGATGCTCGCCCCGCTTTGGGGTTGAGCATACTCAAACCGCCAGCGATCGTCCTTGGCATTGACGTGAGCGGTCACAACCGATCCTCCACTTTTCACGACGCGATCAGCGGAGAAATCGAGCGCTGCAGCCGTTTGTGCCGGATTGCTCATAAGTATCGACGTCAGCCAGATCAAGAACAACTCGGCTGACGGGCTCAGTCGTCGCAAGTCCATGGACTGTTTCTACCGCATGAATCAGATGGGTTCAAGGCATCGTTCACAGCCAACAACGGAACGGGGGAACCCGACCCTCACCTGGCCTGGCTCCCCCGCCTGTTAGGTCTCCAAATGAGGCCTACTTGGCCTGCATGGACACCGGTATGGACTGCGCAGGCGTCTGGTCTCCGGCCTGTTGGCTGGCCGGGACTTGACTGCCTAACGGCAGGATTGTGCGACTGTCACGACTCAGGACCTTCAGCATCCCCCAGTGACCGGCATCGAGATAGCCGGGACGCTGGTTGAGCCAGAGGTAGTCGCCCGGAATCCCATTCGGCCCTCCCGCTCCACCATGCAGCCAGGCGTTTATGACCTCGGACCCACCAAACTCCATGGTGCTCACGAGATCCGCCCCGCTGATGTTCGGTTCGTGCTTCCATTCATGGCCCGACACGCTGAAAAGCTGCACCTGCTCGCTGAAGGCACCCAGGACGTGAATGACGACCGGATCCCCGACGTGCGCCGCGATGGTCGGCGTCACCGGCTGATCGCCCGTTTTGACGCAGACGAACACTTCGCTATACGCACAGCCCTTCTCGGTCCGGTAATCGGTCGGCTCCGACCGATAGTTCACCGCCGTCACGCCGGCCACCTTTTGGATGT
>JARFXP010000008.1 GCA_029194675.1 Nitrospira sp.
TGGATACGCCGCACGTGATGTACAACGGGAACGTCCCGTAGAACGCCACAATGTGGCTCGCCGTGAAGCTCGTGTCCCGGATGATCACTTGGTGCCACGCCGCATCCTGCTCCAACGTGTAGCTGCCCGCGTAGTACACGCCCCAGATGTAACAGGCCAGCCAGCCCATCCAATAGAAGTACCGCTTCAACTCCAGTTTGGGGTCGAGATTGGCCAGGTTGCGGTCTCGGGTGGTCCAGATCCATCCTACCGACACCGCAAAGAACAAGGCGTTCGCCACGATGTTAAACCGCCACAGCCCCATCCACACGGAGTCGAATTCCGGGGTCATCGAATCCAACCCGTGCGAGTACCCAAACGCCCGTTGATACAGGACCCAGAAGATGCCCATCATCAGCATCGCCGCCCACCCGATCTTCCACGGCTTCGAATCGTACCACTGCGAAATGTCATACCCTCGCCCCGAACTGTCAGCTGCCATGTCCCCTACCTCCTTGTGTTAAATGAAAGTGTCTACTACCGAATGCCACGTTTCAAGAAAGGACCCTGCCACGATCGATAGGCTTCCTCTGGTGGAAGGACCCGCAAAAGGTGAGCAAGTATCCGACAAAGTTTCGAGACGAGTCAAGCAAAATATCATGAGACAGGCCCCTAACCCCTTGCCTACAGCGCAAATGGGAGGTCCAGCTTAGGAGGGGGCAGGTATACTCCTGCGGGGGTTGTAAGTCAAGATCATGGGGGGATGTCTCGCGGTGTCAGGTCGGCTTGCAGGAGGATGTGAAAGGCCTGTCTGATGCTAAGGAGGGGGCAATCAGGGCGACTACGTAATAACAGAGGCTCTTCAATGAACGTGATCACCTGGTGGAGGCAGGATTTCTCGCTCTTGATTGAGCTGTGCGATCTGCTGCGTCAGCAAGCTCATATCCGTCCACCCCGATCCGTCTCCATTAGGAATCCATCGTGCCCGCAGATAGCCGAAGCGGTCGATGAGAAATTCCATGTGCTTCGGGCTCGTCCCTTCGCCGATCAGGTCCGGAATAGAGAGGGTTCTTCGGAACAGAGCATAGCTCCTGGAGATCTCGTGCGCACCCTGTGTGACGACAGGGAAGGGCGTATCCCGTACGATTGCGGCCAGCTCATCCGGAGGCACGTCCGTCATGGGGACTGCCAAGATGGCCGTATTCTTTGAGGTGATCGAGACGGCAGCCGCACGGAGTTGATCGAGCCGAACACGCGATTCCGGCCAGGAAAAGAGGACTAGCAGCACCCCTTGCTTCCCACGGAAATCTTTCAATGTACCGCTTGAGCCGTCGTGCGCGGCATACGAGAAGTTTGGAGTAGCCATGAACGGTTGTTCAGGCAGAATACGAGGGGCGATGATCCTCGATTGATACCCTCGGGAATTGGCGTGAAGAAAATTCAACAAGTCCCAGCGTTCTTCTTCGGAAAATTTCTCGCCGAAGGCCGGCATGATACCGTTGAATCGTCCGTAGGTCAGCCAATGGAAGAAGTCACCGGCCGTGTGCATGGCGGTATGTGGTTCCGTCAATAGATCGACCGGTTGTTTCGGCAAGGTTTTGGCCAGTACGCCATTTCCCTTTGCTTGCGGCCCATGACAGGGAATGCAATTCGCGCTAAACAGCTCGGCGCCGTTGGCAATGGAGATGGCGTCGAACGGCACCGGAGTCTTCCTGTACGTTTCCGGGTACGATTGCACGGAAATGGGATAGAGCGTCGCGCCAAGTCCAAGGATCCCCAGTACTGTCGGAGCCGTGATTCGCCACGAGGCACCCCACTGTTTCTTGTTCTTGCGACCAAGAACGATCATCGTTCCGGCTATGATCAGAAGCATCAGGCCGGTGAGCACGATAGCTTGTACGAGCCAGTCGCCCCACGTGGCGTCGATAGAGAAGCGGAACGGGTAGGGCCAGTTATCGATCACGTCATGCTTGGCAGGTACGGCGTTGGCCAACAAGGTGGCGACGATCACCAGGAAGACGGCGAGGACGAACTCGATCCTCACCCACGTCCTGAGCTTCCGACTGCCCGCTGCGGCTGTAACCGGAATCTCCTTAAGCGACGGCACCCAAACAGCCTTCGCGCGCGAGGCGATCAAGAGAATGATGGCCAGCAATGTGAGTTTTAGGATGAGGAGCCAGCCATAGGTTGTGGCAACGAGTCCGGCATAATTAGTGTCGATCATGCGATTGGCGACGATGACACCTGATACGACGATGACGACCATCGTAGGCAGGGCCAATGCTGAAAAGCGGCTCAGCAATTCCCCCGCGCGGGATCGTTGGGCAGTGGATTCCGTTGTGGTGGTGGAGGCAACAAGGATCACGCCCGGGAGGCCACCGAACCAGACACTGGCTGCGATGAGGTGCAGCGCATAGGACACGGTGGCCAAGATCGCTTGCTCTTCGGCAGCCGAATGGCTGGCGAGAGAACCGATGGCCAGGGGCAGCGTTGCAGCTGACGCGCAGACGACGTAGCGCCATCGCGCTGGAGAAGAAATTCGAACGTACAGAACGATCACAAGGACAACGAACGCACTGGCAGCGCGCAGGATCCAAATAAGCCCGACGCGGGTCCTTTGTAAGAAGTCTAACCAGGCTTGCGGATTCCAGACATTTTCAGGAACTCCGGTCGCTTGCGCCGTCGTTGTAGCTAGGAGGCCGAATAATCCAAGCAAGAGCGTGACGGCCAGCCATGGAAAGGTCTGTTTCAGGCGAGTCGGCCACGTATGTCCTGAAGCGGAGCCCTTCTGCTCGGCGATTGCCAAAAAAACGCAACCACCGATCAGCAGCATAGCGGAGGCCAGCTGCAGACAGCGGAACAGCGCGCCGGCAGCCTCGATCATTTCTTTTGTGCTACGCCCTTCACGGTGAAGTCGAAGTAAGACTCGACCACATGACCGTCGACTGAGAGGACACGGAATTTGACGGAATACTTGCCGGGGGCCAGCTCCGGCAGCGGCAGGACGATCGATTTCTGATCATCAGGAGCCAAGGTGGGCTTCACATCGGTGATCGACTGCTGCTTGGCATCGAGGACTACGAGGGAAGCGTAGTCCTCCTCGATTTTCTCGTTGAACCACAAGCGCACCTGAGTCGGCGACTTGGTGAGGACGGCCCGCCGCGGTGGTTCCGCCTTCACCAACATGGAATGCGCGAAGGCCGAGGTGGCGGGGACTCCCAGGGCGAACGCCGCGACCAAGATGACTCGCGCGAACGTGTATCTGCTAGGTGAGCCGATCATTGGTCCCCCATGTGTCCAATTTGGTATCCAAAGAAAACATAGTGCATCTGGCTGCCTCACCCGGTGGTCCAGCGTGTATCCTGCCGCTTACGATGACACGGGGATTCCCGAAGGTTTGCGACGATCTCGAAAGGCGAAGAACACAGCTACAGAGATGCCTACCAGGACGGGAACAATCACCATGATGTAGTGCGTCAAGTGGGACATCACTCCTGTTTCGCCGATCGAAATAGGGAATCGCGAGAGATGTTCATGCTTTTCACCGATCGAAACCAAACCGATGTACTTGCCGGGCTTATCAAAGTTATATTTTATGTCGATGGATCCCGTGGCGTAGACCTTGGCTGGGAAATGGGTGACAGTCACTGCTTCGAGATTCTCCTCCGAGCCGGTGTCTCGAATGACACGCACTTCTACGGGTATTGAGCGAAGTTCTTGCTCAACGAAATCTAGCACCAAGACGGAGTTCCCCGCTCCTGGTAGTTCTTGGCAAAATTTCCGATCGTAGTATGTGTCAGGTTGGTAACTGGCGAAATACATCTTATAGGGTCCGACGTGGAGCACGCACGTATCAGCTGCCAATTCATGCCCATGCTGGGCCAGCGCCGAGAACGGGGCTAGAACCAGTAGGAACAGGCAACAGGCCCAAGCACGAATCAAGAAGGGACAAGACATGTTCGACCTCTACTTTCTGTGCTTCTCATGATCCATATGGGTCCGGCCGTCGTCCTCCACTAGGAAGCCGCGATTTGGGACGGCTTGCCGCGGTCGCGCATGAAAAAGACAATCGCGCCGACGATGACTAGCGCAGCGACTGGAATCATGTAGATATTTAGGAATTTGGAAAAGACCTTCGGTTCGCCTACTGAGAAGGGAAACCGGGATACATGTTGTTGTTTGTCACCCACAGTGACCAGACCGACAAACTTCCCGGGCTTGTCAAAGGTGTAGGCAAAGTCGATCGAACCGTTCGGATACACCTTGGCCGGAAGGTGAAACACTGTGTTGGCCTCAAGATTGTCCTCAGCGCCTGTGTCTTTGATGATGCGGACTTCAGCGGGGAGCGCACGAAGTTCTTGCTCGATGTAATCCAGTACGACGATCGTTTGGCCGATAGCCGGGATGTCTTCACAGAACTGCTTTTGTTGCGTGTTCTCAGGTTGGTAGCCGCTGAAGTGCATCATATAGGGGCCGACCGTGAGTTTGCACATGTCCTCAGACATAGCCAAACCACCATGAGCATAGGCCTGAGTCGATACAAATACAGCTATGGCGAGTACGGCACAACCGAACGTGAGTTTTAGACATAGAAAACACTTCATGGAAGATCCCTCTCTTGAGTGATGGAGTGAATGCTCGCGTGCGACATGCAAACCTGTGCTCACGAACGACGACGAGAAGTAAACCAACCCCGCACTCGGCTCGATTTCGAGAGCTCATATCCGACGATCCCGAGTACCAACAGCAAGGCCAACGGTCCTAGCGCCGCGCGCCCGAGTTTTGAATAGTCGATCTGCTGCACCCGCAGTAAATAGGAGGAAGGGCTGAGCCCTTCTGCCGTTATGATCAACTTATAGAGACCCTTATCCAACTTCGCTTCTCCCCTCACGACGCCATCAGGGTGAGAAGCCGGCTTCCAGTACGCTACAGTCTTGGCTTCGTCTTGCTCATTTTCATTGATGCCCTGAATGATCTTGACTCCCACCGGCAGGTTGCGCAGGCTCGGGTCGACCAGGTCCACCACGAGAAAGGTGTCGCCCACATCCGGAATATCCGTGCAGTATTGAGCCTTCGGCTCAATTTGTGGTTGGTATGCGCTGAAATGTACCATATTCCCACCGATCCTTCGGACGCAGATATCCTCTTCCATTGATACATTCCCATGCGCAGCGGCTATACAGGGGCTGAATGCGGCGGAAAAAACCACTAGGAGAAGGAGGGAGCCTATTCGCCTTGCTTGCTCGATCATGTTTGTCAGCAGCATGAATTGACTGGCTAGATCCCAGGGGAATTTATCACCCTGTGGACCGCTCTTTCAAGTGCTCGAACCACGCCCATCGGTCCAGATCGAAAGAATGTCGGTTAGGTGCCGGCATAGCCGCATAATACTGAGAATTCAATTCATCGAAATTGAGAGGCGTTATCGAAATGCGTGTATTTAACAGTTGACGACCCGCGCAAGACATGATGATAATGAGACAACTGATAGAAACTTATTCGGAAGGAGGCCAAAGATGAAAGCGAAAGAAGGGGTCATCAACATCCTCAATAAAATTCTGACGGCGGACTTGACTGCCATCAACCAGTATTTTGTCCATGCCAAGATGTGCAGCAATTGGGGCTATGATCGGCTCCATCATAAAGTGAGGGAACGGAGCATCGATGAAATGAAGGATGCCGACGAGCTCATCGGCCATATTCTCTACCTGGAGGGCGTGCCCAATATGCAGCGAATGAACGCGGTCCAGGTGGGTGAGACGGTGCCCGAGCAGCTTAAATTGGACTTGAAGGCCGAGCAGGAGATGCTGGCGTTGTTGAATGAAGGGATCGTGCACTGTACGAAGGTCACCGATTTTACGACCCGTCACATGCTCGAAGATATGGCGAAGGACGTCGACGAGCACATTGATTGGCTCGAAACCCAGTTGGAAACTATCAAGCAAGTCGGCGTGGAGAACTATCTGGCGGAACAGATCAAGAAAGAAGAATGAGGGGAGCTCGAAAAATGGGAGCGCCTCCGAGCGCCTCGCCAAGCCCCCCACGTATCTTAAGCGAGGAGACATGCCATGAAAGCGAAAGAGGGCGTACTTGAGTATTTGCAAAAAGTGGTGACGCTGGAGCTGACGGCAGTCCATCACTATCTCTTGCATGCTGGGATGTGCGACAACTGGGGCTACGAGCGGTTGAAGCACGAATTGCATGAGCGCACGACCGACGAGATCGCGCATGTGTCGAAAGTGATCGATCATATGCTTTATCTCGAGGGGGCTCCGGACGTCCAGAAACTCGACGCAGTCCATTCCGGGGAGAGCGTTCAGGACCTGTTCACTGCGGATCTGAAACTTGAGCAAGAAGACGTCAAGTTGCTGCGGGAAGCGATCGCTCACTGTGCTGCAGTTGGTGATTTCACGACGCGGCACCTGTTGGAGGACATGGTCGTGGATTCGGAAGAACACGTCGACTGGTTCGAGACGAAACTGCGGACGATCAAACAGGTGGGGCTGGAGAACTACCTGAGTGAGCAGATCAGGAAGTAAGAGTCGTCGACCTGGGTTCGGCCATCTGCTTCTTCATGCCCGCGCGCCGACCGGCAGAGTCGGAAGTATACTGGTGGCTACATGAGCCAATCGAGAAGGACCTTGTCGTTTCCACGCGAGACGATGAGGCTGATGAGCGCGCCGAACTTACTGTCCGGTTTGTAGGATGCTGCTTGATCGTCGCAGTCCTCGGAAGGGGTGCTGTTTTGAAGCTTCTGCTGTCTTCCGGCTCGCAGTCAGCCTGCCTGTGCCTGTCCATCTCAGGCATCGGTTTGGTCGAGGAACAACGCCGCCTGCGTAACCGCATGGTTACACATCCCGCAAGCCGAGAACACGCCTGCGAACAAGGGAATGCCGCAGACATCGTGGATTAGGGGCGGATGGTCATGCGAGTTCCTTTCTCAACGGCGCACGGCCGATGAGGCGGCATTGATCAATGGCAGATGGTCTCCGTTCCAGGCCACCTGGTCAGGGTGCCAAGATGGCCTTGGATGCCTGGGACTTGAGCGTCCAGTCGGCTTAGGACTTCGGCAAAGGCTTGAAATTCCTCACGCTCGAAATGCCGTGTGATGGGTCCAGAGGTGAGGGGCAGCTTGCCGCAGCCGTTCAGGCCTGCTCGTCCTTGCCGATGAATGACATGATCCATGATCGGTCTTCTTTATTGAGGAATAGCCAAGAGCTCTGAGCCTTCTAGCTTTTCCCAGTCGCTACTCGCTCGGTGCAGCGGTGACAGCCTCGTGATCTATGGCGAGGGGAGGAACCGTTTGTGCCCAACATTCTGCAGGCCGTGTCGGCAAAGGGTTCCTGACCCCTTGCTTGGACTGATGCATGGCCGGCTTCTATTGAAGCGTGGCCAACCCGCGCTCCGTAAAGTCATGGACCAGGTGAGAGCGGAGAGTGTCCGCACGATCGATCACGAACGTCCAGCACCGACCGGTGTCCGTCCGGAAACGACACTGAACGCGTGGTGGAGACGCCTCCAGGAATCGTACAGGAGAGGCGTGCGTGGTTTTGTCGGGCGGTCGATCCGGAGCCGATGCAACGAACGGGCGCCGGAGTTGACGATCAACAGCGTGGTGTCGAGCCGTTCGAAACGGTCGGTCTGATGGTCGAGGAAAGCCGATTCCACGATGCCCACATAGGGAAGGAAATAGAGCGCCGTCCAACGGCCGATCAACTGCATCGAGTCGAAGTACGTCAGCCGACCGCCACTGGAGCGGGTACTCGAAACCGTGGCATGGGGGTCGCTGATGTGCTTCACGGAATCCTCCTTGCCGTGCGCGCTGAGCGATCGCGACAAACACGGCCGAGGTCGCTCATGCTGTTTCTCCTCTGAACGAGATGCGTTGTCAGGCATGCCGCGTCGCTTGCGCGATACGGTCGTCGTGTCCGGATTCTTGATCAGAGAACATCCGCTGGCGCAGCTCCATCGATTGATGTGACCATAAACCTGAAGCCTGGATTCCGCAGTAGTCAGTGCAAGAAAACCAGCGTAAGAAACATCTGGATATTCCATTGCTTGAGTTGTCAACTCTGAACTGCGCCGCATTTGAATCTGGCAAAAACCGCTGTTGTTGTTTGTGCAGGAATTCATTCGGCTGGATCATAAGTATTTCGACGTGCCTTGTACGGCAACCGCGGAATCCAGGACGGGTGGGAGCATGTCACGCCGAGGAAACTGTTGGGACAATGCCTGTGTCGAGAGCTTCTTTGGAACCTTGCAACGGAAACTCATTCATCTCATCGCCAGTACCGAGAGCGGGCGGAGGCAGTGCAGGAGATCTTCGAGAGGCCAGGACGGCTGTTGCGTAACCTGGGGTCCGCGAAACCGAGAATCATGCGCCGGTCGATGGCCTCTCGAACAAGAATTACTGTTGTCCTGTGAAGGCAGCTTTCCCATTGCAAGTTGACTTGACAGGCATAGTTTATTAGAAAGTTAACTATCTCGGTCATGCCGGGACGACGATAGCTTGTTGAGGCTTTAGATCAGGCAGATGGGAAGCATGATCTATGAGCAATTGTTTTTCAGATAGATTGAGGTGCTACGAGAGACGATGATACGGACTTTGTACGAAGTCAAACCACCAAAGGCAAGCAGAATATCTGACGCACCGGAGCGGAGTATTTCTTGCCACTGTGGCAGGAACAGAAGGCTATCCGACGCAGGGTAAGCACCATAATTTGTGAGGATTACCGACATCCTTTCAGTTCGGGGAGCTGCTGATCAGTCAAAAACCGATGCACCCTGGTTCGTTCCTGGTTGAGTTGGTTTTTCCGGGTATCTATTCGCCCGAATCAATCTGTCGGAGGATTATCGAGCGGTGTCCTAGGCCAAAGAGGTTCGGAAAATCGTGGAGTTCGGTGCGCCTCAGGTGGAGGTCGACGCTACGATGATTCTTGCCATCAAGAGTAGAATGGCCAATTCTGAAGCTTGCGCACTGGAGAGGCCAAAGGGGCTAGGTAGTGTCCAACGTCTTCAAATTTAAGACGGGCCATTCGTCGGACTTGAGGCCGTGTTTATGCGAGAGGATGTCAGGACGTCAAAGGGTGATGGTGCTTTTGCGCACACTTGCCCTCCAGCCACGGGTTGTGTTGGAAATCAAACAACTGATTCCACAAGCTGCACCATGGAACTCCGTAGGTTCCGATTATCGATTCGTTCTTAAAATTTTCGCGGGATTCGTTCCAATGTTGGAGCCTGACGTAAGGAGGAACTGAGCATGAAGGCAGTAATTCTCGCAGGAGGATGGGGAACTCGACTGTCCGAAGAGACGACGCTGCGACCGAAGCCTATGGTGGAAATCGGTGGAAAACCGATCCTGTGGCATATCATGAAGATTTATTCGGCATACGGCATAAAGGAATTTGTGATCGGTCTTGGCTACAAGGGAGAGATGATCAAGGACTACTTCCTCAACTTCTATGCTTTCAATAAAGATATTTCGGTCGATCTTGAAAGTGGAAAGACAACGATTCATGATGGAAAGCGGCACGAAGATTGGAAAGTGCATCTCGTCGATACCGGTCTGCACACTCAGACGGGAGGTCGGCTCAAACAGCTGAAGAAATGGATAGGCGAGAACGAAACGTTCTTGTTTACGTATGGAGACGGCGTTTCAGATGTCGACGTTCAAGCCACTATTAAGTTCCACAAGTCTCACGGAAAGTTAGCCACGGTGACGACAGTCCTGCCTCCTGCTAGATTCGGACGGCTTGTGTTTGATCAAGATCACATCGTCGACTTCAAAGAAAAACCTCATGGCGAGGAAGGCTGGATCAATGGCGGTTTCTATGTTCTCGAGCATAAGGCCATAGATTATATTAAAGGTGATGAGACTGTATGGGAGAGAGATCCGATCCAGCAGCTCACGAAAGATAATCAATTGATGGGCTATCGACATGATCGTTTCTGGTCCTGTATGGATACGCTGAAAGAGAAGAATTATTTGGAGGAGCTATGGCAATCGTCGAAGGCTCCCTGGAAGGTATGGTAATCCGTTGATTTCACGATCGGTTCATATGCTTTCGTCCGTCATGTCATAGGACAAGGGATTGCTTGCTCAAACTGTGTTCGCGGCAGCACAGGGCGATTAAAAATCGGGGGTAGGGCATGAAGATTTTAGTTACAGGCAACATGGGCTATGTCGGCCCATTGGTACTGCGTCGTTTGCGAGAATCCCATCCTCAAGCAACGCTCATCGGCTATGACATGGGTTACTTCGCGCATTGTTTAACGGGTGCGTCACGATTCCCTGAAAGTCGGGCCGATCAGCAATATTTCGGAGATATCCGACATGTTCATGAGCAGATCTTGCAAGGAATAGACGCTATCGTACATCTCTGCGCTATTTCGAATGATCCTATGGGCGCCACTTTTGAAAAAGTTACCCTCGATATCAACCATCGAGCAAGTATCGATCTGGCCGGGAAAGCAAAGCAAGCAGGCGTTAAGAAATTTGTCTTCGCATCGAGCTGCAGTGTGTATGGATTTGCCGAAGGTGGTCCCCGCCGAGAAGAGGATGCGTTGAATCCTCTTACGGCATATGCCAAATCGAAAGTTCAAACTGAGCAAGACCTGGCATCGCTTGCATCGGAAGCCTTCACAGCGACCTGTTTGCGGTTTGCAACGGCATGCGGCATGAGCGATCGGCTGCGATTGGATCTTGTGCTGAATGATTTTGTGGCTAGCGCGCTTGCGTCAAAACGCATCAATATCCTGAGTGATGGGACACCATGGCGTCCATTAATTCACGTCAAAGATATGGCGAGAGCAATCGATTGGGCCGTGCAGCGAGACCGTCGAGATGGGGGATCCTTTCTGACAATAAACGTGGGAAGCGATACCTGGAATTATCAGGTGAAGGATTTGGCGGTGGCTGTAGCCAATCTTGTGCCGAACATCGAGGTTTCGATCAATAAAGATGCGCAACCAGATAAACGCTCATATCGTGTAAATTTTGACAAGTTCTCTAAGATGGCACAAGGATTTCTTCCTATGGTTGACCTTCAGAGTGCTGTGAAGGATCTCCGTGATGGACTCTTGGCCATGCAGTTTCGCGACCATGAGTTCCGGACGGGTGAGTTGATACGGCTAGTCACACTAAAACGATTGCGGGAGAGTGGGCAGCTGACAGACGACCTTGTGTGGAAGGAGCGAAGCAATGTTTGAGGGCGTGGTTGGTTATCGCGTCAGGTATTGAGCACGGCGCATCATCCTTCGCCAGGGGGGGAAATATCTGTATGGGGCAATCAGGATGTCGGTCTTGCGGAGCGATGCTTGAGCGTACCTTCGTCGATCTTGGTATGTCTCCATTGGCCAATTCCTACATTAAGCAAGACCAGTTGAATCGTATGGAGCCCTTCTATCCATTGCACGTGTACCTTTGCGAGAAGTGTTTGTTGGTTCAGTTGAAGCAATTCTCAACGCCGCACGACATTTTTTCAGACTATGCGTATTTTTCATCATTTTCAGATTCCTGGCTGGCACACGCAAAAACCTATGTCGACATGATCGTGAGTCGATTCCGGTTGGATCGCAGCTCCAAAGTAGTGGAGATCGCCAGCAATGATGGATATCTTTTGCAGAACTTCGTTCCGCGAGGCATCCCTGTGCTAGGAGTCGAGCCTGCTTCCAATATAGCTGAGGTGGCGAAAAAGAGGGGGATTCATACGAAGGTGGCCTTCTTCGGAGAGAAGACGGCTCTGGATTTAGTTGCTGACGGCTGGGTTGCTGATCTGATTGTCGGGAACAACGTGCTGGCCCATGTCCCGGATCTGAATGATTTCGTGAATGGGCTCAAGGTACTGCTGAAACCGACGGGCCTGATCACCATGGAATTTCCTCATCTGATTCAGCTGATGCAGCAGAACCAGTTCGATACCATCTACCATGAACATTTTTCCTATTTTTCTTTCTTGGCGGTCGAGCAGGTGTTTGCTCGTCATGGAATGAAACTGTTCGATGTAGAGGAACTGTCGACTCATGGTGGGTCCCTGCGAATCTATGCTTGCCACAAGGACGATGCTTCCAAGCCCATAGAGGTGCGGGCGAAGGAACTGAAATTGCGCGAAGAAGCCGCCGGATTTTGTCAGCCGAATCACTACCTGTCGTTTGGCCTGCGAGTTGAGGCGACGAAGAGAAAGTTGCTGTCCTTTCTCATTTCCGCGAAACAGGAGGGTAAGCGCGTTGTGGGTTATGGGGCTCCTGCAAAAGGCAATACGTTACTCAACTATTGCGGGGTTCGGACGGACCTGATTGACTACACGGTAGACCGGAGTCCACATAAGCAAGGTCATTTTCTGCCGGGCGTGCATATCCCGATTTATGAGCCGGAACGAGTGCGTGACACACGTCCTGATTATCTTCTGATTCTCCCCTGGAATATTCGGGAAGAAGTGATGCAGCAGATGAGCTACATTCGGGAGTGGGGAGGGAAGTTTGTCGTTCCGATTCCTGAAGTGCAAGTGCATTCATGATCTTCACAGAAACTGCTCTCAAGGGTGTATTCCTGATCGATACTGAGCCGTACGAGACGACCGGGGAATGTTCATGAGGACTTGGTGCCAACGGGAGTTCGAGGCTCATGGACTTCCGATCGCCTGGGTACAGTCAAGCGTTTCGGTGAACACCCGGAAAGGCACCATGCGAGGGCTTCACTATCAATCCGCTCCACATGAGGAAGTCAAGTTGGTTCGTTGCACGGTGGGCGCCATCTATGATGTCATCGTCGACTTACGGCCTGCATCGCCGACGTACTGTCAGCACGTCGGCATAACGCTCTCGGTAGACAATCGCCGGGCCGTCTACATTCCGAAATGTTGTGCCCATGGGTTTCTCACACTCGAACACGACACCGAAGTGTCGTACTCCATGTCGGAGTTCCAGGTACCGGCTAGTGCTCGAGGATTTCGATGGGATGATCCTGCGTTCAACATTGCCTGGCCTGCACCGATTTTGGTCATGTCGGAGAAGGATCGAATGTGGCCGACACTTCACAAACACAGCGCATTGCCATCATGACATTAGACGGGCCCAGAGAGGCATCGAGAGGTGAAGAGTTAGGCAAAGAGATGCATAACTTCATGGTGGAGCTTTATCCGATATGCCGGAGTATTACCGGTGAGGGTGTCAGAGAAACCATTCGAGCGATCCGAAACCGCATTCCGCTTGAGATGCATGAGGTTCCGAGCGGAACCAAGGTGTTTGATTGGACAGTTCCGTTGGAGTGGAACGTAACCGATGCCTATGTCATGAACCGGGATGGGAAGCGAGTCATCGATTTCAAGGCACATAATTTACATCTGATGAGTTACAGTGCGCCGGTTAGAAAAAAGATGTTTCTGGCAGAACTGAACCCCCATTTATTCACACTACAAGATCATCCAGAGTGGATCCCTTACCGAACTTCCTATTACAAGGAGAACTGGGGCTTTTGTCTTCGCCATGCAGATTTTGAACGATTGTGCGATGACGAATACGAGGTCGTCATCGATTCGAGTCTTCAGGCTGGTTCGCTTACTTATGGCGAGGCCTATTTGCCGGGTGAAATGTCTGATGAGATTCTTGTCTCATGTCATGTGTGCCATCCTTCTATGTGCAACGACAATTTGTCTGGTATCACGGTGGCAGTGAAGTTGGCGGAAACCATGGCTACACGAACCAGACGATATTCATACCGTTTTCTTTTCATTCCAGGAACAATTGGGTCGATTACATGGCTGGCCAAGAACGAACAGATGGTGTCTCGCATTAAACATGGGCTCGTCTTGACAGGGGTAGGCGATGCGGGGAACATTACCTACAAGAAGAGTCGCCAAGGCAATGCCGAGATCGACCGAGCGATGGCGCATGTGCTGAGACATTCTGGAGAGACTTATACCGTCATCGACTTTTTCCCTTATGGGTATGATGAGCGGCAGTATTGTTCTCCTGGGTTTGACCTGCCTGTTGGATGTTTTATGCGTGCCCCGCATGGCCAATATCCGGAGTATCACTCCTCTGCAGATGATCTAGACTTTGTGAAGGCGGACTCTCTTGCCCAGTCGTATACCCGATGCCTGAGGGTGTTTGAGGTCTTGGAAGGGAATAGAACATACATGAATCAAAACCCGAAATGCGAACCGCAATTGGGTCGGCGAGGGCTCTATCGTGCCGTTGCCGGTCAACAAGAAAAGCAATGGACGGAATTGGCTCTCTTCTGGGTCTTGAATGTGTCCGATGGACACCATACACTGCTTGATATTGCGGAACGCGCCGATCTTTCGTTCGGCCACATTCAATCCGCAGCCGAAGCGCTCTTGGAGGTTGGACTATTGAAAGAATGTCGAGCATCTGGAAACTCCTAATGGAGAATGGATTATGAATGCTATCTATTATGACCCTCCATTCTCGGATGAACGCCGCCGGGAAGAGTTATATCAAGGCCAGCTGCTCGTATATTCTCCGAGGAGGAGTACTCTCGCGTTTATCGAATTCGCCAGAAAATTGATCAAGGAAGCTTTTGCTCCTTATGATCCGGAGACGGCTCAACGACATCTTTCCGTTGAGCAGTACGCCGACCTCCTTGGGAAGCTGAAGCCGAATTTTATCCATCATTCCGAATCGAAAGCACTCATGCGGGACATTTTTGACGAGCTGGGCTGTGATCTTGAGAAGACCTATTTTGATGTGCCGAAGATGCGAAGCTCTACCAGCGATAATTATCTGACGACGGGAATTGCTTATGCCTGGCATCCACATCGAGATACGTGGTATTCGGCGCCACCATGCCAAATCAATTGGTGGATCCCGATCTATGATATCCAATCGAACAATGCCATGGCTTTTCATCCACGGTACTGGAACGTTCCGGTAAAGAACAGCTCCAAGGGGTATAATTATTATGCGTGGAACCAGCAAAATCGCGGAGCACATGTCGCCCAGTTCCTAAAAGAAGATCCCAGGCCGCTACCAAAGCCGACCGAATCGCTTGTGCTTGACCCCCAGATTCGCCTCATCGTGCCGGCGGGAGGCATCATTTTATTTTCGGCGGCCCAGATGCACTCGAGTGTGCCCAATACTTCGGGGAAAACTCGCTTCAGCATAGACTTTCGTGTTGTGAATCTTGATGATGTAGCAGGAAGGAAAGGAGCCCCACGGGTGGATGAAGCGTGCACCGGAACCACCATGAGGGATTATTTAAGGGCTAGCGATCTCTCACATATCCCTGCCGACCTTGTGTCACTCTATGATGACGAAACTGCCGATGCCGGTGTGCTGACATATCAACATAAGCTGTAACACCGCCCATGATGACTGTGAAGTTTGATTTTAGATGATCAAATGACCAGATGAGAGGTGGGACCAATCGGCGGAACGAAGTAGTGGCGGTACTTCCTGCAGCTGGCAGATCTCTTCGACTGGCTCCGCTTCCATGCAGCAAAGAAATCCTTCCTGTCGGATTGCAGGCCATGGCTGGTCTCCAAGGGCCACGCTTCAGGGTGGTCAGTCACTATCTGCTTGAATCTTTACAACGAGCGGGTGTTCGGAAGGGTTTTATCGTCATTCGGCAGGGCAAATGGGATATTCCAGCTTACTGGGAAGGCGGGAGCATGTTAGGGATGAACCTGGCCTATGTAGTAATTGAGAGTTCGAGTGGTCCGCCTGATACGATCGATCGGGCATATCCCTTCGTGAAGGACAAAATCATAGCGTTCGGCTTCCCAGATATTATTCTTCGTCCGCAAGATGTATTTGGTAAACTACTGGATCGGTTGGATTGCTCTGGAGGCGACGTGGTGTTGGCGCTGTTCCCTGCACATGACGCCAAGGCCATGGACATGATCGATATTGACGCGGCGTTTCGCGTTCGTGCGATTCATCTAAAGCCAAGAACATCACGGCTACGATATGCTTGGTTGTGCGCCGTGTGGACACCTGTGTTTACGGAGTTTATGCATCAGTTTTTGCGCCGGGTGAAACGAGGGGAAAAGGCTGGGGTGGTTGGTAATCGCAGAATCGATGCTCAGGGTGACATTCCGATGGGAGTCGTACTGAAAGCGGCGGTGAAGGCTCAACTCAAGGTCGAGGGAGTCACATTCCCGACAGGGCGGTATATTGATATCGGCACTCCCCATGCCCTTTCCATGGTTCACCGGTTCGTATCCCATCATGCTCAGCCATTTTATTTGGCGGTAGAGTGAAGGGCGTGGGTGGCCTATATTGGGGTTGCAGGAAGGGCAGGCGGGATGACGTGGATACCTCGATACCTTGCATCGTTTGGATGAGGGGCGAATCTGTAGGAGCGCTGTTATACTTATGGGGGTGATAAAAAAATCATAAAAGTTTGCGTCAGGAGACTTCGTCGTTGGCTCGATGAAGAGGAGCAGGTTACGGGTGGCGAGGTTATATTTGACAACATATACGAATGGCTGAGGTCGAGTTTTTCGAAATTAGCGAGGGATCCAGTCTGTAAGAAACATGAAGCGTATATCTGGTGCGTGCTTCAGGGAGCAGCGCTTGGAAAGGTCTTGGGGTATGGAAGAATTTCGGTGATCGAGTTTGGCGTAGCGGGGGGGCGGGGTTTGCTTGCTATGGAGAGAGCAGCGGAGCTGGTTGAACCAATGGTGAGTATTGGGATTGATGTCTATGGGTTTGACGCGGAAAGAGGGCTTCCTAAGCCACAAGATTACCGCGACCTACCGAATAGATTCTTCGATGGGCAGTATCCCATGGATAGGCAGGAACTGGAAAAGCGTTTGCGCCGTGCCCGGTTAATGCTGGGGTTGGTCGAACAGACTGTCCCGGACTTTCTGGCTTCAAGACCAGCTCCCATCGCATTTGTCTCAGTTGATCTCGACTTCTACAGCTCGACCAAGAACGCGTTTAAGATATTTGAAATGGACGAGCGCCTGCTGTTGCCTAGGGTTCTCTGTTATTGTGACGACATTCTCGGATACACGTACGGTGACTATAACGGCGAAAGGTTGGCGATGTCCGATTTCAAAGCCAACTTCTCTATGCGTAAGTTCTCTCCCGTATACGGGTTGAAATACTATGTGCCCCCTCAGAACAGGAACAGTGCCTGGAGGGACAAGTTTTATTTTCTGCACGTATTCGATCATGCCCTGTATAACCATCCCGATTCGCTGCGCAAGAGTACGCGCATCGATCTGACCGGGAAGCGGGAGACGGGCGTCGTTGCAGCGACTGGGTACCAAGACGTCGACAAGTAATTCTCGCGTGTCTGAAGCAGTCTCGGAAGACGTGTATAATTTGAGCGTTGGGTTCGGCGCAGGCGCTGTGCCAACAGAAAGCACGATGATCATGAAACACTCCCTCTGGGTTCTCATCATCTCACTGACGCTTGCGGTCAGCTCGGGCTCCGGATTCTGTGATTCGGGTTCGGTCAAGCCACCCAGTGTCGGTAAATCGCCGACAGATACCACGGCATTGCCCGCTGCGACGGCGCAGACCGAGAAAGCGATCAGTCAGGTGATGATGGACAAGCTGTCGAACGCGGTCAGCAGCGAATATGTGATCGGCGCCGAAGATGTCTTGGACATTACCGTATGGAGGAATCCGGACCTGTCAAGACAGGTGCAAGTACGTCCTGATGGACGAATTTCTATGCCGATCATTCGTGACGTAGTGGCCGTAGGGAAAACGCCTACCCAATTGGCGGAGGAAATGACGAACAAACTGAAGGAGTACGTCCAAAATCCCGTCGTCGCCGTGACGTTGAAAGAGGTCAATAGTTCCAATGTTTTCCTGTTGGGCGAAGTTGCTCATCCCGGGAAATATCCGTTAAAAAGTAAAATGACGCTCCTCCAGGGGATTACCATCGCAGGCGGATTCAAAGAAACGGCAGCGCGAAATCAAATAGTTATTTTCCGGTTTATTGAAAGTGCTCCAGGCACGAAGCGATTCACGGCGAGCTACGACGATATCGTGCTACGCAGCGGGATCAGTGATAATTTTGAACTCAAGCCTGGTGATACGCTCGTGGTTCCGAGTGAGTCGATGGTGGTCTTCCCTGGTCGCTAGGGAAGACCAGAAAGGATTACTGTGGGTTACTACGCGAGATGGACAGGGATGCGCACGGCATATTTGTCGATGATGCGGGCTCTATTGATTGGGCTCTTGTCGTGCTCCTTTGCCGTCCAAGCCGGTTGTCTGGGACCGGTGACATCGAGAGAATATAAAGCCTCCGATGTTCCGACCGAATTCCTTCTCGGCTCTGAGGACCTCATAGAAATCACTGTCTGGAAGAATCCGGATCTGTCAAGAGTTACCTTGATACGACCGGATGGATATGTGTCGATGCCGATCATCGGGGACGTTCAGGCGGCGGGCCTCACCGCAGAGGCGCTTGCCGCGCAGATTACCGAGCGTCTCAAGGGCTATATCCAAAATCCTTCGGTATCGGTCAACGTCAAAGAACTCAACAGTTATTCGGTGTTTGTGTTGGGAGAAGTTACCAAGCCGGGCAAGTATCAGCTCAAATCGTACGTTACAGTACTCCAAGCTATTTCCATGGCTGGAGGCTTCACAAACTATGCGAGCAAGAATCGGTTGCAAGTTGTGCGGGTGATTGAAAGTCCCGGTCACAAACGGCAGGAGATTCACATTCCGCTGCGTTATGATGATCTCGTCAGCGGTCGTGGCGAACCGGGTAACATCGTCCTAGCATCCGGCGACACGGTCGTTGTACCGTGACAGAGCCATGCAGAACATCAGAGGCCCCGCTGGCTCTAGCTTCTTCACGTCCTATGCAGACGCTACGGCAATCGGATCGGTGAGCCGCTGACTCTTCAGCTGCGAGCAGTCGTCCCTGAAAAGCAGTGCGGGTGATTCTCGTGGGGTCTTATGGATGATTCTGCTTATTGGTGATTCTATTGTGGTCTTGTAGGTATGTTGAGATCAGCCGGTTGTTCAGATGCATGGTTGCTGCCGTGCTTCTCTGGGAGGCGTTGCCGGCGTTGTCGGTCCATGCAGAGACGCTCATCGTCCCATCGGCGATCGTGCGGTCACGGTATGATTCCAATGTGTATCGTACGCCGGTGCAGTTATTAGCGCCGGGCACGCAGCCCCAGGATTTTGTAACGACCATGGGCGGTGGGATAGATCTGATCCACAAGACGCGTGACATAGAAGCGGATGTGAGGATGGGAGGCACATTCAATGCCTTGGTGGTAAACTCGAATCGGAATTATTTCGCCGCGTTGCTCTCTGCCAACGTTGGATTGGATCGCTGGGTTGATCAGTATGCCAGAGGAGCTAGGTTGAACGTCGCGGAGAACTTGCGATATTCTCCGACCCTACCGTCCTTTCTGGTGGGAGCAAGGGATATTCCGGAAGACGACAGCTTGGTTAGCGGCGTACAAGGATTTCGAGCCCCTACGCTTTACAACACCACGAGGGTCACGGGGGCATACCCTTTGTCCCGAGATATCTCTCTGGAAGGGGGCTACATGTTCGGGCTTCGGAGGGTAGGGCAAGTTCAAGGGACAGAAAGCGGACTCGCCAACCTCACTTACTTCAACACGCTGACTAACACCTGGCAGGGAGGACCTCGATATCGGCTGACGCGAAACGACAGTGTCGCGGCCTTGTATAAGCAGATATTCATTTCGCAAGTGAGGTCCGAAGGCAGCAGGACCTTTAGCACCAATGTGATCTCGTTCGCAGCTGAATATGACAAGGCTTTTCAAGAGTGGGGTTTCTCGATGCAAGGAGGGGCCACGTTTGTCGAACCAGGCGGGCAGGTGTTTCCGACAGGCGCCTTCCAGGTGACAACCAGTCCTGAGCGGGATACCGCTGTCCGTTTCGCCATTTTACGGGAAGCCAGACCATCATTTTTCCTGCAGAGTGGAGCCATGATCAGCAATATTGGAAGACTGGGAGTCAGCCATCGAATCTATGAACGGCTCACCCTCGATGGGACGATCGCCTATGCCTTTAATCAATTTCTACCCATCAGTAGCGACCAAACGTATCAGAATCTCACCGCGACGTCGAGACTCGCCTATAAATTAACCAGGAACTTCACAGGCGAGATCTTTGGTCTCTACCAATATATAGACAGTAATAGATCGGGAGCTCAATTCCAATACCCGCGCTATGAAGTGGGATTTATGCTGACGACGGAGTGGAGGTGAGGCGCTGTAGTGCTTCTGGTCGTTTTGCGGTGACAGGCTTCGGCACTGATGTGCTCTCAGTTCATCTGAGTCCAATGCAGGCCATCGGCGTATTTCCGTCCGGTTCATGTCCCATACTGATATGTTCATGGACTACAACGTGCGCTTCCACACCGAGCGCTGACACGTAATGACCGACCGATTTCTTGTTGAGGAAGAGAGCCGTAGCAATCGACCATTGCTTGGTCGAGGGGATAGAGTGTTAGTGACGGGGGCCAGTGGGTTCCTCGGATCGCATCTCTGTCAGCGGCTGATTCAATGTGGAACGGAAGTTCATGCAGTTTCTCGCACTCTCGAAGGCCTTCCATCCGAGAATCCACGATGGTGGAGAGTGGATCTCGAAGATTATGCCGCCACCAAGAACTTGTTTGAAAGCGTGAAGCCTCACGTGGTGTTCCATTTGTCCGGTCAGGCTACCGGGGGTGCGGACATCCGCCATGTCTTGCCGACGTTGCACAGTCAGCTCCTCTCAACGGTCCACTTGTTGACAGTTTCGTCAGAAATTGGTTGCCGCCGAATTATCCTGACCGGGTCCTTAACCGAACCTCAAGCCGGTCAGGTAGACAGCTCTCCCAGTTCCCCGTATGCGGCATCGAAGTGGGCAAGCAGCGCGTTTGCCCGGATGTTTCACTGCCTCTATCAGGCGCCCGTGGTCATCGTCCGCCCGTTCATGGTGTACGGACCGAATCAGAATCCAGAAAAGGTAATCCCGTACTCGATACGATCGCTTCTGCGAGGGGATCAGCCGAAATTGACGAGTGGGGCCTGGCGCGTCGATTGGATTTATGTGGATGATGTGATAGATGGCTTCATCGCAGCCGGGGAGGTCTCTGGAATTGAAGGCTCGACGGTTGATTTGGGGACCGGGCACTTGGTTTCAGTAGAAGCCATGATCCGACAGATAGTCGAAATTATGGGAGTATCGATTGAGCCGCAGTTTGGGGCGCTAACGAGCCGGCTTCGTGAGGAGGTGCGAGCCGCCGATCTAGAGTATACACGTCGCGTGTTGGGTTGGCAGCCGAAGGTATCCGTCCATGAAGGTCTTAAAAGAACAGTCGAATGGCATCGATCGTCACGTCCGCATCCAACATCACCATAACGAGTAACCGCACGAGCTATCTGATGCAATCAACCATTCAAGTCATTCGGATCGAGCCGTCAAAGGGGTGGGTGGCGCTTCAACTGCAAGAGTTATGGGCGTACCGAGAGCTGCTCTACTTTTTGATCTGGCGTGATGTGATGGTGCGCTACAAACAGACGGCTCTAGGTGCAGCATGGGCGATTATCCAACCCGTGTTCACGATGCTTGTCTTTAGCGTCTTTTTCGGTCGATTGGGAAAGATCCCTTCCGATGGAATTCCGTATCCGATCTTCACGTATGCCGCCCTGGTTCCCTGGACTTTCTTTTCTCAAGGGTTGAGTCAGGCGTCCAATAGTCTTGTCGGCAGTGCGAATCTGATCAAAAAGGTCTATTTCCCACGACTATGCGTCCCGATCGCTGCAGTAACCTCGGGTCTCATCGATTTTGCGATCGCCTTTACGGTGTTGATCGGAATGATGCTCTATTACGGCATTGTTCCAGGAGTCAAGGTGATCTGGCTTCCCGTGATGCTTCTGCTGACGCTGATCACTTCGCTTGGTGTCTCGCTGTGGCTTTCTGCATTGAACGTCCATTTTCGCGATGTGCGTCATATCATCCCGTTTTTGACACAACTCTGGCTCTTTGCAACCCCGATCGCCTATCCCAGCAGTCTATTGTCAGACCCATGGCGAACACTCTATAGCATCAATCCAATGGTGGGGGTGGTCGAGGGATTTCGATGGGCTTTGCTTGGGGCGGATACCGCGCCAGGGCCGATGGTGATAGTTTCCTTTCTGGCTGCCCTGGCGATTTTGGTAAGCGGCATATTCTACTTCCGTCGTCTGGAAAAGACTTTTGCTGATGTGGTTTGACGATGCCATCGTAAGCAGCATCGGAGAAGAAGGAAGCCGAAGTTGAGAGTAGACCGCAGACGACATGTCTCACACTGAGTCCACTGCGAGGAATCATGGGCGATATTGCCATACGAGTAGAGGAGATCGGCAAGCAGTACCGTATCGGTAAAGCGGAAAAATACAAGACGCTGCGGGATACCTTGGCTTCTGCCTTCACCGCACCATTTCGAACGGTAGGGCGGTTATTGCGAAGGGAGGCGGCGGACGATCTTGGACAGGATGACCAGATTTGGGCGTTGAAGGATGTCTCTTTCGAGGTGAGACGGGGTGAAGTCATCGGGGTGATCGGTGGCAACGGCGCCGGCAAGAGCACCCTCTTAAAAATACTCTCGCGCATCACCGAACCGACGACGGGCTTCGCAGAAATCCACGGACGCGTCGGCTCGCTCCTTGAGGTGGGGACCGGTTTTCATGGTGAGTTAACCGGGAGGGAAAACACCTATTTGAACGGCGCGATTCTTGGTATGACTAGAAAGGAAATCGACAGGAAATTTGACGAAATTGTCGCCTTTTCCGAGGTCGAGAAGTTTATCGATACTCCAGTCAAGCACTATTCCAGCGGCATGTATCTTCGATTGGCTTTTGCCGTTGCAGCGCATCTCGAGCCGGAGATTTTGATCGTTGACGAGGTGCTGGCAGTCGGGGATGCGGGATTCCAACAAAAGTGCCTCGGCAAAATGGGAGCGGTGGCCAAAGAGGGCCGGACGGTTTTGTTCGTCAGTCACAACATGGGCGCCATCACGCAGCTTTGTGGACGGGCCGTGCAATTGGAGAAGGGGAGATTAAAACGGAGCGGTTCCGCTGGAGAAGTGGTGGCCGCTTATTTGTCGGCGGTAGCCGGGACAGAACTTAAGTCGAGTTGGTCAAACGAATCCTCCAACTCTAATGGCTCCGATGTCCGATTTAGCTCCGCACGACTTTTGTCAACTGAGGAACAGCCCCTGTCCATTACAAACTTCAACGAGTCGCTTCTGATTCAGATTGCCTACGAAGTAAAGGTCCCCGTAAGGAATCTTTCTGTTACATGTCTGCTCTATGATTCGATGAATCATCTCGTCTTTGAATCGATGGATACCGATATGCCGGAATGGAATGGGTGCGTCAGAGAGCCCGGTAGTTATCGTGCCACCGCCAAGATTCCTCCCCGTCTCCTGAGACCTGGCCGCTATCAGTTATCGTTCGTCGCGTTCGTCGAGGGAGTGAGAGTCATAGAGCAGCTTCAGCGAGTCCTAACGTTCGATATGTCGGGAGTAGGATACACCTTGCAGCCCAAACGGGAAGGTATCGTCTCGCCGGTGCTTGATTGGAAGGTGTGCCGATGCAGCGATAACGGACGGATGGACTAGCGCTCTCGTCTATCGCTCAAACGGGCCCCTACTCGAACGCCGAATATTGAGAAGCTCCCAAAGGTGTTTTCGTCAGTTCTGGGGCGACCAACACAGGCTTTCTGGTCTGGGTGCATGATGCGCTTTCCAATAATGTTAGAGAAGTCCATCATCGTTGCGGCACACCCGGACGACGAGGTGCTATGGTTTAGTTCAATCCTGGAGAAAGTAAATGAGATCGTCGTCTGTTTTGTGAACAGCGAGTCCTACCCTGAGTGGACTGACGGAAGGCGGAAGAGTTTGGCAGCATACCCGATGAAGAATCTGTCCACCCTCAATATCGATCAGTCAGAGGTGTTCAACGGCGGGGATTGGGACAATCCGGTGGTGACCGACTATGGAATGGAGATTACGAATAAAAAGATCGCTGATCGGAATGAACAATACAAATTGAATTACGAGAACCTGAGGCAGCAGCTTGAACAGCACTTGCTAGGGCGCCTCAACGTGTTTACCCATAATCCTTGGGGGGAGTATGGGCATGAAGAGCATATACAGGTCTATCGGGCCGTCAAGATGGTGCAAGGCAAGCTACACTTTAACTTATGGTACTCCAATTATGTCAGCAATAAATCGCTCAAGTTCATGTTAAGTCATCTGAATAGATTTCATTTTGAATACGTATCCTTCGAAACGAATAAGGCTCTGGCGCACGATATTAGGGATATTTATAAGAAGAATAAGTGTTGGACATGGTATGATCACTGGCAATGGTACAACGAAGAGTCATTCATTAAAGAAAGAGATTTTGAGCCAGGGGACAAAAAGGTCGGGAACCTGTTTCCAATAAACCTCATCAAAGTCAGTCTCCCTCCGGTCCGAACAAGAAAATCCCCTTCGTATTACTCGGTGATCGATCGAACGATGAAGCGATTAACCAGAGAAATATTTAGGAAATTCGGAATAGAGGTTAGGCGGTATGTCCCCAACGTGTATGAGAGGACGGTATCACTTGAGCCTGAAAGAAAATCACAAGGCAATGTGCTTCTCTCGTATCACATTAAGCCATTCCTGCTAAAGCCTGGTGAATCTGTTCCGAATTCACATACCAGTCAGTGGCGGTGTTTGCAGATCGCGAGAACCTTTTTAGACTTGGGATATTCTGTGGATGTGATCGATTCACACAATCATGTCTTTCAGCCGAAGAAGCCGTATGCGTTGTTCGTCGGTCACCGGATTAATTTTGATAGGATCGTCGGGTTGCTCAACAGTGATTGTACCAAGATCGCCCACTTGGATACGGCTCATTGGGTTTATAATAACTATGCCACCTATCAGCGTAAATTGGAGCTCCAACAGAGAAGAGGAATAACGATCAAGGGAAGCGATAGAATAGTCGAGCAGACGCTGGCGCTCGAACATGCAGATTGCGTGACTGTCTGCGGCAATGATTTTAATGTCAGTACACTACGGTATTCAAGTAAACCGGTTTACAAGCTTCCTCAGGCGCCACCGATGGTGTACCCCTGGTCGGATGACAAAGAGTTCGACATCTGTCGAACGAATTTTCTGTGGTTCGGAAGCCATGGCTTCGTGCACAAGGGCTTGGATTTGGCGTTAGAAGCGTTTGCGGAAATGCCGGATTATCATCTGTACGTGTGTGGTCCGTTAAAAAAGGAAGAAGACTTCATAGCGGCCTACCATAAAGAGCTCTATCAAACTCCGAATATCCATGCGGTTGGATGGGTCGATGTGGAAAGTCCTGAATTTACGGTGATGGCTAAGAAGTGTCTGGGGGTGGTCTATCCTTCTTGCTCTGAAGCAGGAGGAGGGAATGTAATCGTCTGTATGCATGCAGGGCTGATTCCCCTTGTGAGCTACGAGTCGAGTGTTGACGTAGAGGATTTTGGCGTGATGTTCAAGGACAACTCCGTCAATACCATACAAGAGGCTGTGCGAATGGTGTCCAACCTTCCTCCTGACCAGCTTCAGAGGATGGCCAGGAAAGCTTGGGAATTCGCACGCGCCAATCACACAAGGGAAAAATTTGCAGAAGCGTACAAGAAATTTGTTTTGACTGTTTTGGGAATGACGGGGGAGTGAAGAGTCTTAGCAGGAGACCAATCTCTCGCCAATAGTTGAGTCGGATTTTCGTTCATTCAGACTGCAAACGCTACCGGAGTTTGATCGTTATCGCCTTACCCGGTCAACCATCTTGAGATAGGTGCTAGTCTTCGTGGAGCTCTGTTCCATCCCGAGCACTGCGGTAACGGGAATATAGGGCCAGTTAACAATTTCGGGAGGTTCCGGCGAAAGAGAGTAAGCCGGAGGTCGGAGGTATGAGGCCAGAGTCACAACCTTTAGTGAGCGTGCTTACGCCGGTTTACAACTGCGAGGATTATTTGTCTGAGTGTATTGAGAGCGTATTGGCCCAAACCTATGAAAATTGGGAATATTGCATCGTCAATAACTGCAGCGCTGATCGGACCCTGGAAATCGCCGAAGCCTATGCCAAGAAAGACAACAGGATCCGCATCCATAATAACTCAGACTTTGTCGGGATCGGTCAAAATGGGAATATTGCATTTCAGCAGATGTCGCCGAACAGCAAGTACTGCAAAGTTGTCTACGCTGATGACTGGCTGTTTCCGGAATGCATCATGAAAATGGTGAAATTAGCGGAAGCCCATTCGACCGTCGCCATCGTTGGCGCCTATGGTTTGCTTGGAGAAGCCGTGTCCTGGGATGGTTTGCCCTATACCAGCTCAGTGGTGTCTGGTCGAGAGATCAGCCGATGGACTCTTTTGGGAAAACCGTATGTGTTTGGAAACCCTACATCTCTTCTACTGCGATCAGATCTCGTGAGGGCCTCGGAGCCATTTTACGATGCGTCCAATAGCCATTGTGATTCCGAAGCGTGCCTTCGGATCTTGAGAAGTTGGGACTTTGGCTTTGTGCATCAAGTGCTATCATACAACAGAATACGGGAGGGTTCGGGAAGAAGCTTTAGTCGGCGGTACAATACCTATCTTCCAAATAATATTGATCGGCTCCTGAAGTTCGGCCCGACAGTTTTGAGTCAGGAAGAACTCAGTGCACGACTCAAATACTATTTGGCCATATACTATGACTACCTGGCTGTCTCGGTGTTCATGTTAAGAGAAAAAGAGTTCTGGGCCTTTCACCGGGAGAAAATGGAACGCATGGGGCATCCATTGAGTTTGCCGAGATTGGCCGCCGCCGTTTGCTCAAAGGCCATCGATTACCTGTTTAATCCCAAGCGAACCATTGAAGGCCTATTGAGAAAGATTCGGCATGGAAGTTGAGCGAGGATGATTGAGAACGGATGTTCATCATGAATATGAACCCAGTCATCGAATCCTAGGGCGCATGCAGCACATGAGGAGTGGGAAATGCGGTATTACGGGCTGAGGAATAGCATCAATGTCTTGATCTTCAAGTGTCGCAGTTCTCAAAAAGAGAAGTTTGAATGCCCTATTTGTGGCTATCATGGCCCCTTCTTGGATAAGGTTACTCACAATAGTATCAGGAAACACGCGAAATGCCCGAACTGCAGTGCCTTAGAGCGGCACCGTCTTCAGTTTCTAGTCTTACAGCAAGTCTTAAGAGATAAGAAGACAGACCATTTGAGGATGCTTCACGTTGCCCCCGAAGCATTCTTTCGGGAGTTTTTCTCGCAGCGCTTTGGTCGATATGAAACTGCCGACTTGAAGATGAAAGGCGCTGATCACATCGTGGACCTTCAATGCCTTCCATTCAACGATCATGCGTACGATTTTGTTTTTGCATCGCACGTGTTGGAACATATCCCCGATGATCACAAAGCAATATCGGAAATCCGTAGAATCCTGAAGCCGAGCGGCATGGCCATTTTGCCCGTTCCTATCTACTCGGGAAAAACCGTTGAATTTTCCGAGCCAGATCCGAATGAATTTGGTCACGTGCGGGCACCAGGCTTGGACTATTTCGATAGATATGAACGCCATTTTTCGAAGGTTGAGAGGTTTGATTCCGACTGTCAGCCTGAGAAATATCAGGTATTTGTCTATCAAGAAGATAGCCGACCATCGAAAGCTGAATCTCGCTCTTTGCCTGCGCCGTCATGTCGAAAGCTACACGACGTGGTTCCGGTATGCTATGTCTGACGACCGGCTTGCGGCCCGATATTCGTGGGATTATTCCCAAGATGGATCATCAAACCGAACGTCTCGACCAGATACCGGGATAGCGGAGCGAGTAAACGATGCGTAGGGAACAACGATGACCGATGTCGTTCCAATGCATGTCAGGGATGGTCCTAGCCATAATGCGCCACCTCGCCCATTGTTTCCTGAGATCGGAGTGGTCGCATTTGTTCCGGAGAAGTGGGGCGGCCCCTGGCTGTCGCGGCATCAGGTGCTTACCCGCCTCTCCAGATATTTTTATGTCCTGTGGGCAGAGCCTGCCGGAAGCTGGAGAGAACTCGTGCTCGGCGGTGGGACGCCGGCGAATCGCGCTCATTCTTTGGAGATGTTCCCGGAGGGTTTTGCCCTATATCAGTCGGAGGGTTGGTTGCCTCAGTTTGGCCGGCCCGCTTGGCTAGCCTCCTGGACTGCTGCGGAACGAGGTCGCCGAGCGGCAGCACTGCTTCGCCAACGCGGGTGCAAGACCATCGTCTTTTATCTCTGGCGACCGCACTTCGACTCTGTCTTGGACGGTAGCTCATATGACCTCAGCTGCTACCATATTGTAGATGAATACTCGTTCTCCCCTTCCGAGCAGCCGCTCACAAACCAAGAGATACAATTGATTAAGCGAGTGGACCAAGTATTCATCCACTCGCCGGCCTTACTGGAGCGCAAAGGTCATTTCAATCCTCACACGCGCCTTGTCCCTAATGGCGTAAACTATCGAGCATTTGCGACTCCACAATCGGAGCCGGCTGATTTGGCAAAGATTCCGCGTCCGCGGCTTGGCTATGTTGGGATCATCAAGACGCAGTTGGACTTTCGGCTCTTACTCGAGCTGGTGACTCGCCACGTGAAGTGGTCCTTTGTGTTCGTGGGGCCCAGAGGTAAGTTGGGAGCGGACGCAACGCTCGTGGATCAATTATCCGCGTTGCAGAACATGCACTTTCTCGGACACAAGCCGATAGAAGTCGCGTGCGCTTATCCACAGCATATGGATGTCTGCCTGCTCCCATACAAAGCCAATGATTACACGAAATATATCTATCCGCTTAAACTCCATGAATATCTGGCCGGAGGGAAGCCGATCGTGGGAACGCCAATCCGATCCCTTTTGGATTTTGCACATGTCATTAAGCTGGCAAGTACGTCGGAGGAATGGTCAAGAGCACTGACTGAGTCACTTGCGTCAGAGGCCATGTCGAGCGATCAAATCCAGAAGCGTCGTAGCATCGCGCGACAGGTGGATTGGGGGACCTTGGTTCATACTATTGCCGGATCGCTGTGTGCCCGACTTGGTCCCATCTACAGGGAGCAGTTTGCCGCTATTGAACTTGAGGCTCTCTAGAAAATTGTGCCCGATCGATTCAGTGAAATACACTGGATCTGCGTAATCGAGAGGATGTATGGCGGGCACATACACCAGAGCCCACAACTTGTTATCAAATACTGGCATGGGATCGCGTCTGTCAGAATTGTTTTGATTTCTCACACGTAGGTTCGTGGAGGAATTAGTAGGACGACATACTCCGGAGAGCTCCCTAGCGCATCGAGACCAACTATAATTGCGAGCAGAAAGGTGCGAGAGGGAGGTAGGGAAGAAATGGCAATGAGTGGGGTAGAGATAGGCGACCAAGCTGCTTGGTCTGATAAGCTTACCATCAGTAATATGGCGACGAAGAGACGCCCCAAACTGCTGTTTCTCGCGTATCCATTCCCACCGGCCAAAGCACCCGGCTGTGTCAGGACCTGGAATATCGCTATGTACCTGACCCGACTCGGGTGGGACGTGACAGTAGTAACACCTGATCCCTCTATATTGCGGAATGTTGAAAGCGGCGAGCCGGCCTTGTCTGAGTTAGATGGTAAGTGCATCAAGCGAATCCTGACTAACCACCGATGGCGTTGTCTCGCACCGAACAATCTGAAGTGCTGGAATCAGAGCTTTGGCTGGTTTTTGGGAGGAGTCTGTCGAATAGTTGCAAGAAACCTGAGGATTGACGCGCATATTGGTTGGGTCAAAGCGGTGGAGCAAGCCTGTTCTGCTTTGACAGGGAACGACGTGGACGTCATCCTCGCGACCGGTTCCCCGTTCGAAGCGTTTAGCTTAGCCAAGCGTCTTTCTCGGCGGCTTGGCCGTCCCTATGTCCTGGATTATCGGGATCCCTGGACCGGAAATCCTCATGCCGGTCGTCTCCCTCCACTGGCTGCTATCCAAAGGGAGGCCGGTGTACTTGAGGACTGTGCAGCGATCACGATAGTGTCACCTTCTTGGGGGGTTGCTTTGGATCGACGTTTTGGTGTTGGGGCAAAACTTCATGTTGTGCCGAATGGCTACGATTTCGGCGAGGTGACGGCCGTCAAGCCGTACGATTTCGGACATTGTGCATTTGTTTATACAGGAATCTTCTACCCGCCCAAGCGCATTATCTCGCCATTTTTTGAAGCGCTCAAACTCCTCAAGGAGGCGTTAAACGGACAAGCAGAAGGATGGTACTTCCACTACTATGGTCCGGACGACAGGCATGTTCGTGAACAGGCAGGTAGTTGGGGTTTGACTGATCATATTGTGCTTCACGGAAGAGTACCGAGACGGGAGGCCTTATCGGCTGTCAAGGGAGCGAGTCTTTCAGTTGTGATCACCTCAGTGGCCGAAGAAGAATCCTTAGAAGACAAGGGAATCGTTACCGGCAAGATATTTGAAGCTATCGGGCTTGTAACACCCGTTCTGTTGATTGCCCCTATCGGCAGTGATGCGAGAACGATAACAGCCTCCACTGGGTTAGTGAAAAGTTTTACAGGCACCGAGATTCAGGGTATGGTATCGTTTCTCAAGGACGTGGTTTGTGGATGGACTCCTCAGCCAAAAAATATTGAGATCTGTTCGTGGGCGACCATCTCCAAAAATCTCGATGTCCTCCTGCGAGGAGTAATAGCACGCGATAGGGGTCACGCAGACGTGAGATAATGGAGACGGGGGTCGGAATGATTCGAACGTGTCGACGGAGGCCTATTAGGTCGTGCAAATGGTTTGTAGTCGCACTTGCTGAATGCACGAATCTCCTCAGGCTAAGCGAGTGTAGGCTAGGCCTTCCTTATCACCACGCATAACTAAAGGCAGATGATAGATTTGCTTATGAGAGCCGTCATGCTGATTACGACCAAGCTCTTATGTTGGTTGCTGCGTGGGTATTGATAAGCAAGGTTTGAATTATTCTCTTCACGCGATGTGCTAAGGGTAGCGCAGCACTGAACTGGAGGCGCACCCCGTGCAGCAACAGACATTTGTGGAAGTGTCGTTTGGACAGTATCGCAAGTCCACCCGCCGGGAGCGGATTCTCGACGAGATGAACCGCGTCGTACCGTGGGTGGACCTGACCGCCGCCATTGCCTGGTCTATCCCAAGTCCGAGGGAGCGGGCCGACCGCCTAAGGGGCAACCAGCAGTTTGCAGGTCCAAAAACGCTTGATTCACCCCTTTTGCCATTGGTTTGTAGGTCGAACGGGCATCGATGCCTTGTATCTTAGAGGAGGCTTCATCATGATGCGAGGCAAGACAAAACCGGGCGTGCCAGACCGATCATGCCGTGGTCTTCAGAGACCGAGGGGCAGCGCGGGTCGACACGCCCCCTCATCCCCAGAGCCCGAACCGTTGCGTGGGCCCACGAAGCCCGCATCGCAAGGCCGGGCCACGAAGGCGGGATGGATGACACCGCCACAGGTCTTTGTCGGGATCGAGGTGTCAACGTCGCAGATGGATGTGGCCCTTCGCCCAGAGGGCCGGTTCGTGGTTGCCAATGATGAGACGGGATGTGCGCGGCTTGTCGAGCGGTTGCGTGCAGTATCCCCCACGCTGGTGGTGCTGGAAGCCACTGGGGGGTACGAAATCCCGGTCACGGGGGCGTTGGCGGCGGCCCAGATCACGGTGGTGGTCAACCCGCGACCAGGGCGTGACGTCGCCAAAGCGACGGGGACGCTGGCGAAAACTGACGCCCTGGATGCCCAGCCGTTGGCGCACTTCGCGGAGGTGATCCGACCAGCGCGACGACCGTTACCCGACGAGCTCACACAGGCCTTGGCCGCTCTGGTCACGCGCCGTCGTCAACGGGTGGACATGCTGACAGCAGAGAAGAATCGGCTCCGCCAGGCGTCGACGCTGATTTGCCCCAGGCTGAAGGCCCATCTCACCTGGCTCGAACGGGCGGTGCAGGAGGCGGACACCGACCTGGCCGAGGCCATTCGGCAGAGTCCCCGCTGGCGGGAGAACGATGCGCGGCTACGGAGCGCGCCGGGCGTGGGCCCGGTCCTCACCACCACGTTGCTCGCGACCGTCCCGGAGCGGGGCACCTTGACGCACAAGCAGATTTCAGCCTTGGTGGGGGGGGCGCCCTGCAGTCGCGATCGCGGGCTGCTGCGCGGAAAACGCCCCCTCGGGGGCGGTCGGGCGCAGGCTCGCGCGGTCCTCTCTATGGGGGCGATCGTGGCCACGCGGTTCAATCCCGTCAGTCGGGCGTTCGATCAGCGCTTGGGTGCGGCCGGGAAAGCCAACAAAGTCGCGCTGACGGCGTGCATGCGCAAATTGCTGGTCATCTTGACCGCGATGCTCAAACAGCGGCCACCCTGGCGGCACGGGATGGAACCGGCCTGGGCGGGGGCATAGCAGGGCACGGACTCGACGGAGATCGTCGTTCGTAGACCAATTGTGGGCGAAACTTTTTCACGGGTGAATCACAAAACACCCCGGTTGGCTCTTGACAGCCAAGACAGTTGCTGATGCCTCCGATAAGCGACAAACAGGGCTGCAAATCATTCGGTAGAGGGAAACCAAAGGGGCCTTCTTGATCAATCAACCGGTCAGATTGGACACCAGAATATTGCCTAGCAGGGTCCGCGCCGCTGTATACAGCCTTCCTCATTCCCCGACAACCTGGGTAGAGCGATTCTTGCTTTTGGTGGCAATGATAATTTTGCCGCTGCAAGATCATATTCCGACTGTGGCTGGGATGAGCGTCGTATTTTTGATATTTGCAGCACTTGCTGTATATGTTGCTCTGATGCGTCCTCGCATATTGGGGGAGGTTTGGTCTCATCCCGTTTTCCTTGCAGCTTACGTCTTTGTTGGCGTCAGCGGTCTTCTGGAATTTTCAAGTCCACTCTCCAGGTATGACGAGATCGTACGCTTTACTCAAATGATCGTTGGAGCAATTTGCGTTGCGGTACTATGTAGAGATCGGTCAGCGTTGTCTACCGGCTTGTATGGATATATCGCAGCTGCCTTGTGGGTATCTGTGGTTCTCTTCTTGACCTCGTACGGAACTCTGCAAGGAATGGGGAAGGCAGAGAATTTCCACGAGGCTAGCAAGATTCGCAATGAAGCATTTGCTGATAAGGCCGTTCAGGCCAATATCAATGCATTGGGTTTTGTATGTGTGCAGGGGGCAATTGTCGCATTTGCTTTATCTCTATCGGACAGACTCAAGCATCGACGTATTCCATTGTTGGGAATAGCTACCTTTTGCCTCGTCGCCTCATTCTTACCGATGTCTAGAGCTGCCGCTCTGATCAGCCTCGTGTCCCTTGGCGCCATGCTCTATGTTTACGGAGCCAAACAGGGGAAAGCATTGATCGTTGTTTCTGTGTTAGGCATGGCTATTTATATGGTGGTTCCTGACGCTGTCTGGTCACGGATGGCCTTTTCGACTGAGGTGAAGGAGGGTAAAATGGAAGGCCGTGCATGGCTATTAACCACGGCAATAAACCGTCTGCCAGAATACATCGTGGCCGGTGTTGGTTCGGGAAATTTCTGGAAGAAGTGGGGATTTGAGAAGGGATTTTATAAAGAATCAACCGGCTCTGTTTATGGTGCACACAATGCACTACTACAAGTAGCCATCTACTGGGGCATTCTCGGTCTCTCGACGTTTCTGTTGATCATGTGGTCTGTCTATCGGTCGATTCCATTCCAATGTGGTCGTGATGAACTTTCTCTTGCGTTGTTCGGGATTATTGTTGCACTCGGTCTTTGGTTGTTGGAGTCGCACACGTTTTATGACAAATGGCTTGCCTTTGGTATAGGTATGTTGGTTGGTGCTCGAGAGAGGATCTGGCCTACTGGTATCGTGTCGGCAGTTGAAACAGAAGAGAGAACATCGTTCCGGACCATCTTTCTGGGCCGTCATCGAATCTAGAAGAGCTGGGATTCGAGACGAGAATAACTATGAGAAGCGTCTCCAACGGTTAATGTGTGAACGGAAGCGGTGCGATGATCAACCGGTCTTTAATAGACCTCAATAACCTCAAGTTGAGGATTCCAAGACACCATCGGTTGCTGTATGTCGTAGGGCAACTTGGGCTTGGTGGATTAGAGCGGCAACTTTATTATCTTCTTGCAAATCTGGATCATGCCCGATATCAACCTGCTGTTGTTGTCTGGAACCACAATCCCAACGACAAATACTATCGAGATATTGAAGAGCTCAGTATCCCAATCTACGGATTGTCTGCCGATGGAAATCCTCTGTTGAAATTGAAAACCCTACGAGCCTTCGCACGACAAGTGTCGCCGGAGGTCATTCACTCATATGGGTTTCATACGAACTTTGCTGCATACTATGCGGCATGGGGAAACGGAACGGTGGCGATCGGCTCTCTACGCGGCGACTTTGTCAGTGCCAAGCGAGAGGGTGGAGCATTCAGAGGGGCACTCAATGCGAGATGGCCAGTCTGTCATATCTCAAATAGTATGGCATCGGCTGATGCTGTGAAGCGTGCGGTTGGCCTGTTCACGCCCAGACACGTTTTCGTCGTCCGTAACGCCCTTGACCTCAAACAATTCAGGTGGGCTGGTGATATCTCAAAGAGGAGGGATTATGTGGCAGCAGTCGGGTCGTTGTTACCGGTCAAGCGTTGGGACAGGCTGCTAAGAGTGGCTCAAAGTCTAAAGACTGTCGCGAACAGCGGTATACGCTTCGAGATAGCTGGCGATGGTCCGCTTCGTCTCAGTCTTGAAAATCTCGCAGCGGACCTGGGTATTTCTGACCTCGTTGTGTTTCGCGGTGCAGTGTATGACATACCGACATTCTTGCGTGAGGCGAAATTTCTGGTTCATACTTCTGAAAGTGAAGGATGTCCCAACGTCGTGATGGAAGCGATGGCCTGCGGAATCCCCGTTGTGGCTATGGAAGCGGGCGAGATTCCTTACCTCATAGAAGATGGCAAAATGGGGTATGTTGTTCCTCAAGACGATGAAGTGTCGTTCGTAGAACGCATGTCTCAACTTCTTGATGATAACGAGCTATGCCTCCGTATGGGGTTGGCTGCCTATGAAAAAGCGAAACGAGAGTTCACTCTGGATCGCCTTGTTTCAGACACCCTGACGGTCTACAGATCAGCGGGTTGGGGAGAGAAAAGCATTGATAATCTTACCATGGCATCTGCGTCGGATCGAGGTCATTGAGCAATCACCGAAAGAATCTGATCAAATCAGGTATTTCTTGAGGGTAGCAGAAGCGGCGTTCTAGTATTATGTGGAACGACATGAGAGTTCTCAGTTCTCCCTGGATTAAACGGCTCGTTGTGTAAGATTCGTACAGCAGACCTGCCGCCGCATCGCCCGAATTCTTCGAAAATGGGTTTACGCATGGCAAATAGTGTGTCTCCACTTCGAATTCTCGCTGTAACCAACATGCTGCCTACCCCCAGTACGCCGAATGCCGGACGCTTTGTTGAACAACAGCTAAAAGCGTTAAGGCGAACCAGTCTGGACCTCGACGTGCTTCTCATAAATCGCATGCAGAAGGGAATGCGTGTTTATGCGAGCCTTCCGACAATGTTACGAAAGGCTATCAATCAAAATGATCCACACCTCATACATGTCATGTATGGCGGAATCATGTCGTGGATCACTAGCGTTGTTATTCAAGACAGGCCGGTCGTGGCCACTTTTCATGGCTCCGATCTGCTTGGACAACCCTTCGAGCGTCCTCTCAGGAGAATGTTGTCTGCAAGCGGTGTTTTGGCTTCAAGACAGGCAGCCAGAAAGTGTGATGGTGTCGTTTTAGTTGCTGAACACTTGGCAGAGAGACTGCCTAAGGATATCCCAAGTTCACGAGTGCGAGTTATTCCGTGTGGAATCGACTTGGATATGTTCAAACCACTGGATCGAAAACACTGTCGCGAGAGATTAGGATGGAACCAAGACGATTTTCATGTCCTTTTTCAAGCTACCGGAGATCCGGTCAAACGACCGGAACTGGCCGCTGCAGCAATAGATCGCCTGAGAGAGCTGGGAACTAAGGTTGAACTTCATTATCTTCGCGGCATCGAATATGAGCAAGTGCCGGTCTGGCTCAATGCGAGCGATGCCCTCTTAGTGACGTCACGTCATGAAGGGTCACCGACCATTGTGAAAGAGGCCTTAGCCTGTAATCTGCCCATCGTCTCGGTTCCGGTCGGAGATATTCCGAGAATGATACAGAGAGTGGAAGGGTGCTACTTATCGGTTCCTGATGCAATGGAGTTGGCGTTGAGGCTTCAGAGAATACGGATGCGTCCGGGCCCGATTGAAGGACGTGTGATGATTTGTAATATCACAGCTGATCACTGTGCATATAGACTTATACAATTCTACGAGCAAGTTCTGGCGAGGAGGAGAGGAGAAGATGAATCTGGCCAGTTGTCATTCCCAGCTGGCGGTTGCGGGCAGATTTGCTGATGAAGTAATAGGGCCTTGAGTTCAGGAAGATCTGTGGCTGGCCGGTGAGTTATGAGAATAAGCTGAATCACTTGGGCATCGCACCTATCGAACCGCCTCAGCTGACCTATGCTAACGAGCATCGCCCTCGGCAACTCGAGGAACGGTTCTTCTATCAGTTGCTGGATCGCTGCAGAGCGACCCTCGACCCGCCGTACAAGTTTTGCTTCACGAGATGGTCTGACTGGCATCAATCTATACGACAGGAGGGCCTATTGCATGTACTGGCGGACCCTGTTAAGACCCTCATGGTGCTTAACAAAGAATGACGGTGAGTGGGGACAACAATACGATAGTTCATGCCATGGAAACGACGCTGTTCAGCGTATGTGTTTGGATCTTCAGCGGACATTCTACTCCGAATGGTATACTGAACAAGCAGCTGCAGTATTGCTGATGATCAAAAGACCATGCAAGTCGGTGATGATGGTCTACTCTCGTGTGCCTCCGCCCATGGCCCCCACGTGAGATGCGGTGAATTTTTTGTTCGCTACGGCCGTTTGTTTCATTTACCGGCTGGATGGGATTAAGATTCCGCCCAATTGACCAACAACCTAAGAATTATTGGGAAATCGGCATGGCCGGACAAGTAGCTATACACCATCGAGAAGGCAGTTTTTCTGATCGATGGATAGCATATTGTGAACTACAAGGCATCCAATACAAGGTCGTGAACTGCCTTGATTCAGACATTATGAAGCAGCTGAGTTCCTCAGGTGCCTTGCTGTGGCATTGGCAGCATGGAGATCCACGGGAGCAGTTAATAGCGCGCAGTGTTATCACGGCTGCCGAGACGATGGGGGTCAAAGTCTTCCCAGGCACCTCTACCTGTTGGCATTTCGACGATAAGATCGCCCAGAAATATCTGCTGGAAGCAATCGATGCCCCGTTGGTACCTACCTACGTGTTCTATAATCTCAAGGAAGCATTGAACTGGATTGATCGAGCTTCATTCCCGAAGGTATTCAAATTACGCAAGGGAGCTGGTTCCAGTAATGTCAAGCTGGTTCAAAGTGCCACCGAAGCGCGTGCCATAGCCGAGCGTGCCTTTTCTTCTGGGTTCTCGCCGATCCCTCACTACGGACAAGATGCATCAAAACGCTTTCGTGCGGCACGTCAGAGAGGTGAGTTACTGAATGTAGTTAGGCGCATTCCGCAGGTTCTGGCAAGGATTCGTGATAGCAGGAAGATGATCGGGCGCGAGAAGGGATATGTATACTTTCAAGAGTTTATTCCAGGCAATGCCTTTGATACACGTGTGACGGTCATCGGGAACCGAGCCTTTGGCTTTACCAGAAATGTTCGCCCCGGTGATTTTCGGGCGTCCGGGAGTGGGGATATTGTGTTTGACCCACGTAGGGTGCATGAAACTTGCCTGGAAATCGCTTTCCAGGTTACTCGCAAATTCAGATCGCAAAGTATGGCTTTCGATTTTGTATTAACCGAATACAAGCTGCCCATGATCCTTGAAATCAGCTACGGCTATGATGCCAGAGCGGTCCATTCCTGCCCGGGCTTTTGGGATGACAACTTAATTTGGCACGAAGGTGCCATGTGGCCTGAGGATGCGATTCTCACCGATCTGCTTAAGGACGTTGACCAATCCAAGCACTAACCTGGAAAATTCATGACTCGTACCATAAAAAAAGCGACCGAGGCTCCAGACTGTGCAATAGGAGCGGTGTCAAGACGCTTCTACGCACCACCCTGGAGGACCCTCGATGGCGACAGAGTGTATCCCGCAAGTGACCTTCGACTTCTATGACAACCTGAAGCCGGTGGTGGCACGCTTTGACCAGGCCCAGGCCAGCACCGATGGCGGCCTCGTGTTGCTCAAGGCGCTGGATGATCGCTTCCGGCTGACTGAGCAGTTGGCCGGCTGTCTGGCCGACCGTCGGGATCCGGACAAGATCCGCCATCCGATCCGCGACCTGCTGCGGCAATGGATCTTCGGCTTGGCGTGTGGGTACGAAGACGGCGATGATGCGGCTCGCCTGGCGGACGATCCGTTGCACAAACTAGCGGTGGGCCGCGATCCGGTGACCGGCTCCGCCTTGGCCTCGCAGCCGACCCTGTCCCGCTTTGAGCACGTCGCATCGCCACGGGCGCTGTATCGGATGGGATGCATGCTGGCGGCCACCGGCATTGCATACTATCGGGAGCGCCTGAAGGGCCGTGCGCAGCGCATCACGATCGACCTGGACCCCACCGATGACTCGACGCATGGACAGCAAGAGTTCACCTTCTTCAATGGGCACTATGACACGTGGTGTTATCTGCCGTTGGTCGCCACGCTGACCTTCAACGACTGTCAAGGGTCATCCAAATTTCCCCAGTTATGGTCATCGAAAATTCCCCACCCCGTTAGGTTATCGTTGACGCTTCTTCGACCCGCACAAGTCCCGCTTTGAGCTTCTCCTTCAGCCGATAGGAATGGCCCCGGATATTGATGGTGATGGCATGGTGCAGGACCCGATCCAGGATCACGGTCGCCACACCCGGTCGCCAAAGATCTCGCCCCAGGCCTCAAAACTCTGGTTACTGGTCAAAATCATCGGCCCCTTCTCATAGCGCCGCGAGATGAGTTGGAAAAACAAGTTCGCCCCGGTGCGATCAACCCGGATTTCGCAATTGAGCCCGGATTCCGCAGTAGCGACCGAATCGAAAAAACCAGTTTTAGAAACACGTTGATAATCAATGTCTTGAATTGCCATTTCTGAACTGCGCCGCAGTTGAGCGTGGTGAATGCTGTCTTGGTGGTAGTACAAGAATTCATTTGGATTGACCGCAACTTGTGAACGCACCTTGGATTTCAACTGCGGAATCCGGGCTGAGATGAGATCAAGGTGAGGCTCCGGGCCTCTGGTGCAACGGTCGGATGGTTGATACGGTGGTATCTGGGACGCGAGAGAGGGTGGAATCCGTGTCGGCGTCCTCGCTCAAGTCCCAATCCAACTGCGCCGCAATGGGCAGCCCCGCTGAAAGCGTCCGCAAGCGTTGAAGAAACTCCGCCCGCTCTTCCCTGGGCACCGCAAACCGGACCCGCAGCCGTCGCGCGTCCGCGATCAGATCAGCGCCGACCAAGAAGACCAGATCACGCACCGCCCGCAGCCGTCGTTCAAACCAGCACGCAGGCAGCACGGTCTCCCGAAAGCCCATCAGCAGGTTGTAGAGCACGCAGCCGGTCCGGAACGCGGCATCCGGGGCGTCGAACGACTGGAGACAGAACGTGTCCAGGCTCAGATCGTCCTTGAGTTCTTTGATCCGATTTCGCTGTCGGCCCGGCCCGCGTACATCCGGGTGACCAATTCCGCCGCATAGGGGACACTGGTGACGAAGAGGCGGTAGGTATAGCTGGGACACTCGATGAGCCGCCAGCCTCGGGCCTCGGGATGCTCGGCCAAGGTCTGGCGCAGACTGGCAAATCACCGCGACTGCCCCTGCCAGACCGGCAACGCCGCCCTCAGGTCGGCGACCGCGATGCCGCGGGCGACGGCCGCCACTCGGCCTCGGGAATGCGTTGCACCATCAGCTTGCGCACGCCGCGGGTCAGCCGGGCCACGATGATGTACGGCAGGTCCCCCGCTTCCAAGGCCTTCAGGAACGCCGTCACACAGAAGCCCGCATCGGCCCGCACCAACCCGAGTCGGTGGCCTGGCGGCAACATCGTCAGGGCTTGCGCCAGAAACTCCCGCGCCCCGTTGGCCATGCCGGCATGCCCGGCTCGCAGCGTACCTCACAGAGTCGGCGGCGCTCGCTCAACCAGACCACCAACGGATGATGCGAGGGCCAGCGGGTTTCCCCGGATTGTGCCCCTTCAGGCTGCCGGCTTGGTCGCCATACCGACAGAAGCCCGTCGAGTCCAGATCCAGCGTATGGCCCAGCAGAATCGGTCGCATGGCCGTGAGCGACATTCGCATCAAGCTCTCCGACACCTCGGTGGTCCGTCGATAGGTGAAGCCCGTGAAGACTCGCCGCAGCGTGTCGGGCGAGGGAAACCGGTCAGCCCCAGCAGGCGCGACAACAGCGGATCCCGGCGATTGCGGGTTAGATGCTCAAACCGTTCTGCCCCCAGGGCGAGCCCATACCACCAGGCCAGTAGCACGTCCACAGCCGGAATCTGATTGTTGGAGGTCTTCGTGAACGGCGTCAGCCCCGCGCGCAGCTCGATCAGCTCGAGGTACAGGCGCTGCAAGGTCGCGCCCGCCCAGACCGCGATGGGATGGTCCGTAAACGCGAAACGGATCTTGGGGTACAGCGGTGACGAGGGAGCTGGACGAGCGCGCATACCAAACCTCCTGTGTCTCCAAGAGAATTTGGCGGCTGATTCTACATCAAAACCGATCAACTGCGGAATCCGGGATGAAGCGAATGACAAGCAGCAAGCCCAGCCGATGCTGACGCAGGTGCTGGTGAATACCGAGCAGATCCCCCGGACCGTGACGATGGACGCGGGCTCTTGCAGCGAAGTGAATGTCACGGCCCTCACGGCGCTGGGCTGTCAGCCGCTCATCCCACCGGATCGCCAACAGAGGGGGCTCCGGAAATTCGGACAGTATGCTAAGTGGTAGCCTGGCTTCATCGAAGCTACCGAGAGGCGGCGATACAAAGGAGCGAGGCGATGAAGGGAACGAGACGGAATCATGGGGCGACCTTCAAGGCCCAGGTGGCGTTGGCCGCCGTCAAGGGCGACAAGACGCTGGCGGAATTGGCCGAGCAATTCAGTGTCCATCCCACCCAGATCACCGAATGGAAGCAGCAATTGTTGGGGCGGGCAGCCGACGTCTTTGGCGGGGCGAAGGCGCCGTCGGAGGCGCCGAATCTCAAGACGCTGCACGCCAAGATCGGGCAACTGACCCTGGAGCATGATTTTTTAGAAGAGGCACTCACCAAGGCGGGCTTGCTGAGCGCAACGCAATGATCAACCGCACCCACGCGTTACCAGTGGCGCAACAATGTCAGCTGCTGAAGGTCGCCCGCTCCACCGCGTACTATCAGCCGGCGCCGGTGTCGGCGGCGCTGGCCCTGATGCGCCGGATTGACGAATTGCATCTGCAGTATCCGTTCGCCGGAGCCCGGATGCTCCGGGATGTCCTCTGGCGCGAGGGCCATGGAGTGGGACGGCGTCATGTGGTGACGCTGATGAGGCGGATGGGGATCATGGCGATCTATCGCATGCCTCGCACCAGCCAACGGCATCCCGCTCACCGGATCTACCCGTATCTGCTGCGCCAGCTGACGATCACGCGTCCGCACCACGTGTGGGCGTCCGATATTACGTACATTCCGATGCGCCGAGGCTTCGTGTATTTGTGCGCGATCCTCGACTGGGCCAGTCGCCGGGTGTTCGCGTGGCGGCTGTCCAACACGTTGACCACGGATTTCTGTCTGGAGGCGGTCCGGGAGGCGCTCGCTCACTATGGCACGCCGGAGATTTTCAACACCGATCAAGGGGGCCAGTTCACGAGCCAAGAGTTCACGGGGCTCCTGAAAGACCATGGCATTCAGATCAGCATGGACGGGACTGGGCGTTGGCGGGTCAATGTGTTCGTCGAACGGCTGTGGCGGAGCCCCAAATACGAAGAGGTCTATCTGCACGCTTACGAGACCGTGGGGGCCGCGCGCGAAGGCGTGGCGCGCTATCTGATGTTCTATAACCAGCAGCGACCCCATCGGGCGCTTGACGGCCAGACGCCCGATCAGGTGTACTGCACCAACCTGACGACACGGCTTACCGCCGCATAGTCAGCAACCCGCGAGGCGCGACTTAAGAAAGACCAAATTCTGTCCAACTAGTCGGAGCCACTTCAAACTCCATGGCCAGGCAGTGCCGATGGCTTCCCCGCCTGCGGCGCGCGTTCCCCAAGGCCGCGCTGCGTGTCCGCGTAGACGGCGGGTTCGCCGGGAACGACTGGCTGGACTTCCTGGAAGCGGAGCGGGTTGAGTATGTCGTCGGGCTGGCCAGCAATGCGCGGCTGGAACGGCGGGCGGGCAAGCTGTTGGCCGAAGCCTGGGCCATGTCGAAGGCCAGTGGTCGGACCGAACACCACTATGGGGAGACCCAGTATGCCGCTGCGTCGTGGTCCCAGCCCCGGCGGGTAATCATGAAGGCCGAAGTCGTCCGGCTGCCGGGACGGGCTCCCAAATGCAACCCGCGGTTCGTGGTGACGAATCTGGCGGTGCCCCCGACGAGGGGGGACGCGACCTACTGTCAGCGGGGTGACATGGAGAATCGGCTCAAGGAGTTGCATGACGGTCTGACGCTGGGGCGGACGAGCTGCTCACGGTTTTGGGCGAACCAGTTCCGGGTGCTGCTCACCACGGCGGCGTATGTCCTGCTGCAGGAGTTGCGGCGGCGCGCCGCCGGCACGGGCTTTGCCCAGGCCCAAGTGATGACCCTCCGAGACCGGTTGCTCAAGCTGGCCGTCTGGGTGGAAGGATCGGTTCGTCGGCTCGTCCTGCACCTGCCTCGCACAGCGCCGTGGCGCCGCACCTGGCGACGACTGGCCTTGGCCGTGGGTGCGTCGCCTGGGTAACCGAGCGCCGGGGCTTGGATGAACACGGTCTCCACCTGCTTGCGCAGGAGCGGTGTTTCTGGATCAGGCCGGATACAACTGGTCTGAGGGGGTGCAACCAGACGGAGAGTCTGGGCTGCCCTCACTTCACACGTCATGAGACCTCCACGCACTCGGAATCGGCGCCGATGGCGCTCAGAAGTAGGCGATTGGGTGACTGTGGCCATCAGTCACGAATAAAGGAGGCTAAGGATCGGCAGTCATCCGCTTCATGTCCGAGACCTCCGAGTCTCCCTGTAGCTTTCCAGTTGTAACGGTGATCGCGCTGATACCGGAGTGCCGCCGGATTTCACTGATCCGGCGGCCAGCATCGGCCTCTTTCAGAAGTGACACGATTTGGTTCTCGATCAACGTCGCAGGTGAAAAACGCCTGCAAACCTGCATCCCTCCTGATGTTAGAGAGCAAGTCATGACGATATCCGGACACTGCCGACCTTCAGAATGCTGTGGCTGACATTGGCGCAATAAGCATTTGGGCGGTGGATCCACCCGTATAGTATTCATAGGCGCCTATATCGTAGGCACCTCCTTGGGGCCGAGCAACGGCGTTGTAAGCTACTTTGGCACTAGAGCTCAAGCCCTTGTTAACGACTTTACTTCCAGAGGTCAGAGCAAAGTTGGGAGACGACACCAGTGTGCTGGGAGCATTGACAAACCCCGGATTGGTTGTAGTCACAATGTTGCCCGATTGCGTGTAATTAACCCCTTGAGTGGCGCCAGCGCTGAGAAAGACCGTCGAACCTGCTCCAGTCGCGCAGGCATAATTATTTCGAATCAAAATGCCTTTGCTCTTCATCGATATGAAAGTAACCCCGTTCGTATAGGAAGCTGACCGTCTCACGCCATTCTCGTAGAAAACATTATTCTCAACCTTCAGATTCTGTAGAGTTGAACCCCACGCAACCATGCCGCTCCCGTGGGCTTGGTACGCCATGGTGTTGTTGGCGATGACCCAATTATACGACAGGGCGTACGCCGAGCCCGGATGTTTCGTAGAGTTATAACTGACCGTCCCATTTGCTTGAATGCCATAGCCCAGGTTGTCGTAAATAAGGTTATTCGTGATCGTGATTGCCGTGCCGTTCAGATAGATGCCATGATCCAAGCTGCACACGGATGGTGTCGTGGCACAGGTCGCAAAGCGTCCATTGTGGTTGATCCTGTTCCGATCGATCAGAATCACGGTGCCATTGCCGTAAATCCCTTGCATAAGGCTGTGGTGAATCCAATTCCGCCGTATTGTGATATTATGGCCATTCTCGACTTTAATACCATCATACGCATTCCGGATCTCAAACCCTTCAATCGTGATCCAGCCGATCGCCTTCTGATACCCAGCGTAGTTCTTGAAATTGACCTTTTTCGTCGTCGCGTGGTCGACAAAATCAATGACGGGAAACTGGCCCGAAGCATTGAGGAGCTTGATCGGAGCCGACGAGGTTCCCGATCGTCCGAATTGGATCCCCCCCTCTCTGTATGTTCCACCTCGGACATAGGTGGTATCTCCGGCGACCATCTTGCTGGCCGCATGGGCTATGGTTCGCCACGGTTGTGAGCTGGTGCCCGAGTTGCTGTCGTTTCCGCTCGTGGCGACGTAGTACGTTGCCGCAGAGACCGACAAGGTCGGTGAGAGAATGCTGGCAAGAATACAGCTGCCGATTACTGACTTGATTCGGATCATTCTAGTGTCTCCTTTATCTTGTATCTTGCGAAAATGAATAGGTGGTGCGCCGTTACCGCTTTCCACAATGCCCGCTACGGAATCCAGGAGCTGCTTGAATCCAAATTACCTTGCGGTTTCACAAGCAACGATCGTGCCAAAGCGGATATTCATGAAATGGCAGAAACAAAAGAGAAAATGCATGAAATTTTGATCATGCTGGTATTAAACTATTTGGAGACTGTAGGTGTGTAGGTTGAAAGAAACATCGGCTGGTTTCCGTTGGTGATGGTTGCCAGACTGTTTCTACTTGGCAGAGAAGCCCAACAGGGTGCCGTGCACATCGAAGTGCAGTTGGGGTTGAGGGCACCGAAGCGCGAGCCTATTACCTGATGCGAGTGATTTCCCAGAATTATTCAGAATCCAACTGACGGTCGGAAACCTCATTGAGTCCGTCTCTTTAATCGGAGACTTATCTAGAGTCTTGCAATAGGGAACGGATGCGAATGACAATCGCAAATATCAACTCCGTGAAGATGTGCATCACTGTATTGGCATGCATGGAGCGGGGTCCTGCTCGCGGCCACCCATCGTTCGCATCCTCCAGTGGTATTGGGCTGGTATAGCTGGTATTATACCTATCTGCTTGGCTTGCTGGTTGGTGTCGCCGCGACACTCTCACTGGTCAAATCGTCCTGGTACTTGAAGCTTTGCCAGGCGAAAACAGGGATCCTCGTAAGCGGTGTGTCATTGCTCGTATCGATCGGTGTGGTCGAACTGGCGCTTCGTCTGGTTGATCCGCTCGGGATCTCCTACTACGAGCTGGCAGGGAATTACGTGCGCGACAAGCTGGCCGATGACCAGCTCATCTTCCGCCACAAACCGTCCTGGGAGGCCCGCTACGGCGACGTGCGCGTGACCTATAACGAACGAGGATTACGCGATCGACCGATTTTGCCGAAAGCCGCCGGGGAATATCGGATTCTTGCGCTTGGAGACTCGGTGACCTTTGGATGGGGGGTGGACCAGGACAAGACGTTCACTGCCCGGCTCGAATCATTACTGCAAGGTCGTCTCCACCGGCCGGTGAGGGTGATCAACAGTGGGGTGGGGGGGTACAACACGGTGCAAGAGGTGACCTATTTCAAGCAGGAAGGGATCAATCTGCAGCCGGATTTGGTGATGTTGACCTATGTGCAGAATGACATCGAAGTGAACAAAGGGCCTTTCGATCCATGGACTCAAAGTTCTCTGTGGGGAAAGCCTTTTCCCGACATGTTAGAAACTATGGTGAGGAAGCTGTGGCTCTTTCGATTAGCTCATCATACCTATCGCTATGCCATACCTAAACAGGTAAAAGAGGAGCCTTCTGCTCCCTCGCAAAATGGGATGGGATGGCGTGCGTCCATGTCGGCGTTAGGCGAACTAATTGAGATGTGTGAAGAACGGAGGATCCCACTCATCCTATTCTTCGAACGGTTGGATCCACGCGACAATAACTTATTGCTGGAAGATGTGGTTCGGCATGCCAAAGGAGTTCCGGTCAAGGACATGGCACCATGGTTTGCGGGGCTGCGCATAGCTTCACATGTGAATTCGAAGGTCGATGGCCACCCTAATGGGGAAGGCCATCGTGTGATGGCGGAACACATGGCCGAGGACATTGTGGGCTACCTCGTCCAGTTAACAGATCGTGCAAGTCGGACCGAGAGCAGACGTATGACACGATAAGCCGACATGCACCTTTTCGGAAACATTTGACCTCTCTGATGCTCATAGCTACGCCGTCAGATACCAATCCTCTCAAAAATTGATCATTGGAGGGGAGATCGTCCAATCGCATTGGACGAGGGCATAAGGGATATCCTTGAAGATCGATATTAGAAGATAAAAGGTAAACCCCACCCATCGTGGGATTGAAAAACTGCTCGCGGAATTGTTTCATCAATCAAAGAGTATCTTGGTTTCGGAATCGGGAGATCATCAGACGCCGGATATAGTCCTGATCGCAAGCGGATCGCGATGGCAGAGTCGTTGCCGCACTCAAGTGCTTGCTCTAGATGAAGCTACTTCCAACTATTTTTCAGGCTAAGGAGGAATGTCATGAGTGGGTTTGTTATGGAACTGTGGGCCTTTATGAAAGAGCGCAAGAAATTTTGGCTCTTGCCGATTCTGGTGGTTCTGCTTTTGTTCGGCACATTGATTGTGTTAACACAAGGTTCGGCGGTCGCTCCCTTTATCTACACATTGTTTTGAGACCAGTTTGCTCTTCCAGATGACGCCTATCCTAAGATCGATTCTTGCGGAATGAACAAGGTTACTCTGGAATGATACCATCGGTGTTCAGATCTCAAAGAGGCAATATCCAGCAGAGTATGGTTTTGTGCCTAGGCACATGTATCAGCGTAAAATCAAGATAATGACGAGCAGCAATTACCGGCTGCCATACGGCAGGAGAGGGTCGCTGTCCTTCTTGTGCGTGGCGGATCCACCTTGGCTCCTCTAGTGAACCATTCAGGAGCGGGTGGCTCAAGTTGCAACCTGGATCATGATTTTCCCACGGAAATCACTCGTCTTCTTGAGTGATTCGGTCGTGGAGGTCGCTTTCATGAGGAGTCGAGGCATCTATGTCGTTTGACCTTAAAGATTCTGATGTCGTATGCGAGGAGGCCAGGATCAAATTGGCCTACCAGACGAAGAAGCCGATCGGATACTATTCATTGTTTGATCCCGGAAACCTGTTTCTTGTCCAAGAACGTGAACGGTCTCTCGTGAAGCGGCTGAGGAAGCACGGCTGTGCCTCACTTGCTGACATGCATGTTCTTGACGTGGGATGCGGAAGTGGATATTGGTTGCGGGATTTTATCAAATGGGGTGTCTCTCCATCCAACTTAACGGGAGTGGAATTGTTGGGCGAGCGACTATCCAGTGCTGCTCGCTTGTGTCCCTCCGAGGTAGCATTACACCGCATGAACGGTGCCACACTTGAGTTCCCTGATGAAAGCTTTGATCTCGTACTGCAATCAGTCGTCTTCACATCAGTTCTGGATGGGAAAATACGGCATCGTATGGCAGAGGAGATGCTTCGTGTGGTGAAGAAGACCGGATTCATCATCTGGTATGACTTCTTTGTGGATAATCCATGGAACCAGAATGTTCGTGGAGTAAGGAAAGCCGAGATTGCACGATTGTTTCCGAATTGTTCCGTTGAACTTGAGCGAGTGTCATTGGTGCTTCCGCTTGCTAGGTTCCTCGCGCCTTGGTCCTGGTTGGTATGTCACTTGCTGAGTCGTTTGCGATTGCTTAATACCCATTACCTTGGCTTGATTCAGAAGAAATAGAGGAGGGCGTGTGAGGTATATCCTTGGAATCTCGGCTTTTTATCACGACAGTGCGGCGTGCCTCGTTCGTGATGGAGACATCATAGCGGCTGCTCAGGAAGAACGGTTTACCCGAAGGAAGCATGATCCCGGTTTTCCTTCTCACGCAGTGGCCTACTGCTTGAAGGAGGGAGGAATTAGGCTGGGTGATCTCCGATATATCGTCTTCTATGATAAACCGCTCGTGAAATTTGAGCGGTTGATCGAGACGTACTTGGCATTCGCTCCGAAAGGGCTCCAGTCGTTTGTGGCGGCTATGCCGGTGTGGCTCAAGGAAAAGCTCTTACTCCGTAATCTGCTTGCGAAGGAATTCCTCGCGTTGGCGCCGGAGATGAACCAGTCGACGCTTCCCCAGCTATTGTTCGGTGAACATCATGAATCGCATGCCGCCTCCGCATTTTACCCGTCGCCCTATGACAAGGCAGTGGTTCTTTGTATGGATGGCGTCGGCGAATGGGCCACCACGTCCGCGTGGCTCGGCGATGGGAATGCATTGACGCCGCTCTGGGAAATTCCGTTCCCCCATTCTCTCGGGCTCCTTTATTCAGCCTTCACGTACTACACCGGTTTCAAGGTTAATTCCGGCGAGTATAAAGTGATGGGTTTGGCTCCGTATGGAGAACCGAAGTACGTCAAGGCCATCTATGACCATCTTCTTGATCTCAAGCCGGACGGGACATTCCGCTTGAACATGGACTATTTCAATTACTGCACTGGATTGACCATGACCGGGGACAAGTTCGATGACTTGTTCGGAGGTCCCCCGCGGAAAGCGGAGAGCAAGTTGACGCAACGTGAGATGGATTTGGCCCGTTCAATCCAAGAAGTGACCGAAGAGGTCATGCTCCGTGTCACGAGAACGCTACACCGCGAAACCGGGATTGAGTATCTCTGTATGGCCGGTGGTGTCGCGCTCAATTGTGTGGGGAATGGGCGGATCCTACGAGAAGGTCCGTTCAAGGGGATCTGGATTCAACCGGCAGCTGGAGATGCGGGAGGGGCGGTCGGTGCTGCGTTGAGTGCCTGGTATCGTTATGATGACCAACCGAGGGGCTCGACTGGTATTGACCGGATGAGCGGGAGTTATCTGGGGCCGAGACATACGAATGCCGAAATCGAGCAGTATCTCAAGCAGGTCGAGGCGCCGTATGAATTGCTCGATGACAATCATCTGTTCGACCGGGTAGCCAAAGATCTTGCGGAAGGGAAGGTTGTTGGCTGGTTGCAAGGTCGGATGGAGTTCGGCCCGCGTGCGCTCGGCGGTCGAAGCATCCTTGGTGACGCCAGAAATACGAAGATGCAATCGGTGATGAACCTGAAGATCAAGTATCGAGAGTCGTTTCGTCCCTTTGCGCCCTCGGTTCTACGGGAGCGAGTGTCGGATTTCTTTGAGATGAATACGGACAGTCCCTACATGCTGCTGGTGGCGCCAGTGATGGAGAAACGACGGTTGCCATTGCCTGCCAATCGATTAGAGCTATGGGGAATCGATCTGTTGAATGTTCCACGGTCCGATATTCCCGCCGTCACTCATTTGGACTACTCGGCCAGAATACAAACCGTCCATGAGGAGACCAACCCAAGGTATTACCGATTGCTCAAGTCGTTCGAAGCACAGACGGGCTACCCCGTTTTGGTCAATACATCTTTCAACGTACGAGGGGAGCCGATCGTATCCACACCGGCGGATGCCTACCGATGTTTTATGCGGACCGAAATGGATGTGCTCGTCCTGGAAAACTGTGTTCTGTATAAGACGAAACAAAAGCCGTTGGAGAACGATACGAACTGGCAAAAAGAATTCGAGCTGGATTAGGAGATGGCGCAATGGATCGAACAAGTCAACAGCCTAGCAAGAAAGATTTCCGGCAGTTCGGTTTCCTAGTCGGAGGCGTATTCACGGTAATCGGATTGTGGCCCGTTGTGTTCCGAAGTGAGTCACCCCGCTTATGGGCGATGATTCTCGGGAGTCTGCTAATTGTTCTGGGCGCGGTTGCCCCGCAGAGCTTGAAACAGGTTCACAAAGGATGGATGAAGGTAGGCCACGTTCTCGGCTCGATTAATACGAAAATCATACTTGGGATCATCTATTATCTGCTTATCACCCCAATGGGCCTGGTCATGCGTCTGATGGGTAAGGATCCCATGCATCGAACGTTGGCGCAAGGGATGGACACCTATCGCATCGTGCGGCTTCCACGGCCACGCCATCATATGCGAAACCAATTTTAAGGAAGGTCTGATTACTCATAAGCCGGTAATTTGCAGAACACGATGTCACTGTTAACCTTATTCTATGCGGATTTCATCGGGTAGTTATTGCCTTAGTTCCTGACTACTGAGTAATTCGAAGGTCTGGGCAGGAACCAATCAGATTTCCTGGGTTTTGGGCACTGGCTGATAGAAACCGAGAATTATTCAGACTTTCCTTAGGTTAATCTGAGCGCTAAGGTACAGGTTGCAATCGGACAGCGATTCTCGATCACACGCCCAATATTTCGTTTCGTGGTCACCGCAGGAATTTTCATGGCCTTTTGATGAATCAAGAGACGTTGCCTGTCGGACAAATGATTCCTATACTTTCCGTTATCATTCCCTGTCGAAATGAGCGCCGACACATTGAAGTTTGCGTGCGGTCAATCCTTGCTCAGGTGCGTCCTTCAGGGGGAATGGAAGTCATTGTCGCAGATGGACTTTCAGATGACGGTACCCGAGAGATTTTGCAGCGCCTCGCCAAAGAACATCCTGAACTGCGGGTGGTGGATAATCCCCGCCGTGTCACCCCTTGCGCGATGAATGTAGGTATCCGCGAGGCGCGTGGACAATATATCGCTATCCTGGGGGCGCACTGCGATTATGCCGCCGATTACTTGAGGACGTGTGTTGAACTGCTCAATGAACACCCTGAGGTATCTTGTGCCGGTGGGCCGATTATTAGTGCAGGGAGGAGCTTGTTTGGGCAAGCCGTGGCTGTTGCGATGTCCCATCCTGCAGGGATAGGCAACGCCAGACATAGACACCCCAACTTTGAAGGCTATGCCGAGGGGGCATGCTATCCGGTGTTTCGCAAAGAAGTCTTTGAAAAGATTGGTCTCTATGATGAAATGTTGCTACGTAATCAGGATGATGAGCTGAATTTTCGTCTCACAAAGCATGGCGGGATGGTCTTTCTCTCTCCACGTGCCCGCGCTACGTACTTCGTGAGAGAAACGGTCACATCGCTCTTTCGCCAATATTTTGAATATGGATATTGGCGGGTTGCTGTGATCAGGAAACATCGAATGCCTGCTTCGTTTCGCCACCTCGTACCGCTCATATTTCTGATCGGGTTGATCGCTTCGTTTACGCTCGCCCTGATTGTTCCGGGCGGCTGGCGCCTTCTCATGCTGGCGGGGCCGTGCGTCTATACACTTATCCTCTGTGGCGTCGGCCTTCGCCTGTCATATCGTGCGGGTTGGAAAGTTGGCGCACTGTTTCCCGTAGCTGCGGCTACAATGCACATTGCCTACGCGATCGGCTTCATGTGGGGTCTCATCAAACGGGCCCAGGCCTCCAGTGTGGTGCCTGCCAATGACCCACTTTGATGCCATCCGGTTGAACCCGTTGATGGCGTCTTTGGAGCTATTTGACTGCATTTGAGTGTGTTGAAACAGTTTGTTTGCCATGGGGAGGGAAGGCGATGAGTATTTCATCCGATGATCGAAAATCGGCCAGCGGGAAGGTGGCAGTCATCGGCGCTGGTTATTGGGGTAAAAACCTAGTGCGTAATTTTGCTGACCTTGGCGCTTTATCAGCCGTGTGCGACAGCAATACTGACACACTACGAGCGCTTAGCGAACAATATCCCCTATGCCGGACATTCGTGTCCTATCCTGAAGTGTTGGGCGACGAGACAATCCGGGCTGTGGCCATTGCCACCCCAGCTGAGGGCCATGCGGATGCAGTACGAGAGGCGTTGCTCGCCGGCAAGGATGTGTTTGTGGAAAAGCCGCTCTGCCTTTCTGTCAAGGAAGGAGAAGAGCTTGTCACCCTCGCCAAGAAGCATGACCGCATTCTCATGGTAGGACATCTTCTCTGGTATCACCCGGCGGTACTGAAGCTCAAAGAATTGATTCGCGCGGGCGACTTGGGCCGCATCCAGTACATCTATTCGAACCGCTTGAATCTTGGTAAGATCCGGCGGGAGGAAAACATACTTTGGAGTTTTGCGCCCCACGATATCTCTGTGATTTTGGGGCTGCTCAATGAGAGTCCTGATGGAGTTCGAGCGCAAGGGGGGAATTACCTCCACCAGCGCATCGCCGATGTCACAATTAGTCTCCTGTCGTTCCCGAGCGGCGTGAAAGCGCATATCTTCGTCTCCTGGCTACACCCCTACAAAGAGCAAAAATTGATAGTGGTGGGCGATCGTAAAATGGCCGTATTCGATGATCTGGAGAAGAAAGATAAGCTCCTCCTGTACCCGCATTCCATCGACTGGAAGGACAATCTTCCAATCGCGAGCAAAGCAGACGCCCAGAGGGTTGAGCTGGAGCAAGGAGAGCCGTTGCGAGCCGAATGCGAACACTTCCTGGAGTGTGTAGCAACGAGGACCAGACCGAGAACAGATGGGGAGGAAGGTTTGCGTGTGTTATCTGTCCTGCAGCAGTGCCAAGAGGCGTTGGAGCAGGCCACTCCACGCCTGACGCGTCCAGCCTCAAAACCGGACAAGACCTACTTTGCTCACGAATCGGCTTTCATCGACGAAGGCGTCGAGATCGACGAGGGAACGAGCATCTGGCACACATCGCACATCCTGAAAGGATCGCACATCGGGAAGAATTGCAAGATAGGCCAGAATGTGGTCGTCGGCCCTCATGTCACAGTCGGTAATGGAGTGAAGATCCAGAACAACGTGTCTGTGTACGAAGGTGTGACTCTCGAAGACCACGTCTTCTGTGGGCCATCAATGGTTTTTACAAATGTGTTTAATCCCCGGAGCGAAATCCCTCGTATGAAGGAGCTTAAGCACACGCTTGTGAAGCGAGGAGCGACATTGGGAGCCAATTCGACCATACTGTGTGGGATTACGATCGGGCGATATGCGTTCATCGGTGCCGGAGCGGTCGTGACCAAGGATGTGCCGGATCATGCGCTTGTAGTCGGCAACCCTGGCCGGGTTACGGGCTGGATGTGTCTGTGTGGGGTTAAACTGCACATCAAGGGCGAGAATGCCGCCTGTCCCGCCTGTGGACAGCGATATCGGGCCGAACGTACGGGGATGACGGTAGTTTAGGAAAGGAGATCTTCATGGGTGTTCCATTACTTGATTTGAAAGCACATCACGAGCCGCTTCACCAGGAAGTCATGGCGGCGCTGGAGCAGGCGTTCCGAAGCCAGGCATTTATTCTCGGCCCGGATGTGGGCAAGCTGGAGGAACGTGTGGCTACCTATTGTCAGAGTAAGTACGGTATCGGCGTGACCTCAGGTACCGACGCCCTCTTGGTCGCCCTCATGGCTCTTGGCATTGGTGCTGGTGATGAGGTCATCACGACGCCCTATTCATTTTTTGCCACGGCCGGTGCAGTCGTACGACTGGGAGCGAAGCCGGTACTTGTAGACATCGATCCCGTCACCTATAATATCGATCCCTCCAAAATTAAGTCGGTGCTGACGGCCAAGAGCAAGGCCATTATTCCGGTCCACCTCTATGGTCAATCCGCCGACATGGCTCCAATTATGGATATCGCCAAGCGGCACAATCTGAGCGTCATCGAGGACGCGGCCCAAGCCATTGGCTCGGAATACCACGATGGGCGGCGAGCCTGCAGCATCGGGACCATCGGTTGCCTGTCGTTTTTCCCGAGCAAGAATCTCGGATGTTTAGGCGACGGCGGGATGGCGATCACCAACGATCCAGATCTTGCGGAACGGATGCGAGTCCTACGCGTCCATGGGAGCAAGCCGAAGTACTATCACAAGCGGATTGGAGGGAACTTCCGTCTTGATACGATTCAGGCCGCGGTTCTGAACGTAAAGCTCAATTATCTCGATGGGTGGACAAAAAAACGGCAGGAGAATGCTACTCGATATGAGACTCTGTTCATGCAGAGCGGCCTCACGCAGACTGGGAGAGTGAAATTGCCGGAGCCTGTATATCGCAGCTCCGGCGCCAAGCACTATCACATTTATAACCAGTTTGTACTCAGGGTCGAGCAGCGAGATGCGCTCATGGCCCATTTAAAGCAGAAAGGAATTGGTGCCGAGATCTACTACCCGGTCCCATTCCACCTGCAAGAGTGTTTTCTCTATTTGGGTTACAAGCCAGGTGATTTTCCTGAGTCCGAACGGGCCGCGAATGAGACAATCGCGATTCCAATCTATCCGGAACTGACTCCGGCTCAGCAGTCCGAGGTGGTCGAGGCTATTGCTGCCTTCTATGGATAGCCACGGAGGATAGCCACGGAGAGATGTCCCTCCAGGTTGCCAATTAACTTAACGTTAACGTAGACAATCTACACCAAAAGGGCCGAATGCGCAGTGATGGGTAATCGATAAGACTCACGATCCGGAAACGTCATGTTACCCCTGGAACAGGAGATGAATGCCAAGTGCCTAAACCTCAGTGGTAGAGATAGCGCATGACCGAATCATTCTCCACCACAACGGCATTTGACGCAGAATGGGGTTGTCAGACTTCTCGATACACACATCGTATAACGCTCCTCCTGGCTCTTTTAGTCAGTGGAACCATTCTGGCTCTTCAGTTCCCTATATTCATTTACTCTCCCGATGGATCGTTTCATGCCGCTAAAATACTACGGGTCACGCAAGGAGATTACTTTACCGACCCGTTTACCGGCATGCCGACTATTTATCCTTCACTTTTTCACATGTTCTACGGCCTCATTAATCGTGTCATTGGATTCAATCCCATCCAAATAGTTCAATTAATTGTCTTGGTTGATTTCCTCGCCTTGTTTGCTGGGTTCTATTATTGCGCGGCGGTCTTGCTCAAAAATCCCGAAGAAGTTAGTCTCTGTGTACTCGCTCTCTCGTTGGTCATCTACGCGCCAACGAGTCATTATATTCTGATTGCGCAACCGTCGAGCTTCTCCTTCGTGTTTCTTCTTCTCAGCATTGGAGCTTTCTATCGTTATGTCATTCATTTTAAGGCACGCTATCTCATGCTTGGCGGTGTCCTGGGAAGTCTTGCCGTTAACATATGGTGGTCGAATGTCTTTTCTGTCTTTGCCGTTCTAGCAGTGCTCACATACTATTTGCTTAGATATGGAAAGCCTCCGGTACTCTCCCATGTTGTCATGTTCGTCTTTGTATTCCTGATTCCTTGTATGTATACCGCGTGGCACCTTTATAGCATCCGGGATATTCTTCCTTATTATTTGTCTGGCTCGCCAAAGAAGGGGCTTCCCGATATTCTGACCACCTGGATTGTTACGTTCCTGACCAAAGGGAATCTCCAATTCATGCACCACCTAAATTTTTGGGATCCATCAGCTGCATCTAGTGGAACTGCCGAATCATTGGCAGGTGGATTAAAACGGCTTCATGCGATGGCTAGCGCCGTTCACTACTTCGTTTTGGTCATGCCCTTTCATCTTTTGTTGATGGCATATGCAGTTGTGAATCTGCTTCGGAAGGAATGGCCAGTCCACCCGCGTTTTGACTTGTTTCGAACATTGGCAATTGGGGGGATTGCTGTGCTGCTTTGTTCGAGCGTGATGCTGTTTCGTGTGGATGTGGGACATCTGAGAAGAGTTCACTTTGTCATCTCCATCATGTTCCTGCTATTCGCCTTCACCACGGCTCCGTTTTTTGTTCATTCGGTCAGATTGCGAAAGCTGTCGAGATTCATTGGCATTGCGGCGATATTTGCGCTCGCATACACAGTCGTGTATTCGCCTCATCCGTTCACGAGTAGCTTGCCAAAATCTGACAATGAGGTCATTCAATTTATTGGCTCCATTCCGGATCGCGAGAACCAGCGGATATTTATGTTGGGGAAGGGGTTACGCAGTGTGGCACCGTTCGTCACATTGAAAAGTTTTGTTGAGGCCAACGAAGGCAAATATTATCACCAGGATCCAAATACTGCCTCAAAGCTCTATCATGATTTTAGAATCATAAAAGAGAAAAATGATGAGTGGAAGAGCGTGGCCCGTGAAAAGAACATCAAATGGATTATCTTGAAGCCTTCTGAGATGCCAGAATTGGAAGTGTTGAGTCGATATGAGAATGATGGCACCCTGCGGTATAAAAACGGCGATTGGGCGGTCTTGGAATTGAACCTTTAATGAAATGGTGGTCAAGGCACAGCGGACCTCAGAGGGCAGCACCCACGAGTCTAGCGAATTGTCACGGGTGTGCAACATGAATGAATCGCGGATTGTCATGAAATTGTCTCTCAAGTAATGCCCAACTTACGATCTACCCTTGTTCGGAGTTGCTCTGCTAGTAAATTATATATGTAGGCTCTCCCTAAGTTATGATAGCTTGATTAATTTCGCCGAATCCTTGGGTCTTGCGGCAACATCCGGAAATCCTGCTGGCCGATTCGGCGCTTTCTTATACGCCCCATTACGCTTACGCTAAATAAGTGGACGAGGACTCGCCATGGATATACTAACCAGAGAACTATCACGAATACACCCGGAGTTGGCAGTCGTAGTTCCAACGTACTGCGAGGCTGATAATATTCCGGAGCTTACGAGACGGATACACGAGGCTGTGAATAATGCACGTATTAGTACAGAAATCGTAATAGTCGATGATAATTCTCAAGATGGGACGGATCGGGTCTGTAAGGAGCTAGCAACTTCCTATCCATTGAAGCTCATTACAAGGCTGTCTGAGCGGGGGCTGTCTGGCGCTGTCATCCACGGGATCAGGGAATCTAGGAGCGAGTACGTGATTGTGATGGATGCGGATCTCTCTCATCCACCGGAGGATATCCCCAGGCTACTTCACAATCTGAAACTAGGTGCAGATTTTGTCGTTGGTTCTCGGTATGTTGCTGGAGCAAGCACCGATGCCCAGTGGAGTCTATTTCGGTGGCTGAATTCTAGAGCTGCGACTCTGCTTGCCTGGGGGCTGACTAATCTTAAGGATCCAATGGCTGGGTATTTTGCCTTCCCGCGGCGAATTCTTGATGAAGCCCCAGCGCTCCTGCCAATAGGATACAAGATTGGTCTTGAGATCCTCATTAAGGCGAACTGTAGAAATGTAATAGAAATCCCCATTGCTTTCATGGATCGGACAAGGGGCGAAAGCAAACTGACTATTAAACAGCAGCTTTATTATATACGTCATCTCAGGAGACTCTATCAGTTTAAATTTCCGAGAGCAGCGGAACTTGTGCATTTTGTTGCAGTTGGCGGTTCTGGTGTCGTCGTCGATTTGCTGGTCTACTTAGTATTGGTACATCTTGTCGCAGTCAATCACCAGCTGGCCCGAGCTTTGAGTTTCGTCATGGCTGCGTCTTGGAATTGGTTTTTACACCGATGGCTCACGTTTGTTTCGGGACGTCAAAGACCACCTGGTAAACAATGGGTGCAATTCTTGGTGGCCGCTTCGCTAGGATTCAGTATCAATTGGGGGACCTATAAGGTGTTGACAGATCGTATTCCCTATTTCATGACGCATACTATTGCCGCGTTCTTCACTGGGATCTGTCTTGGTACCATGTTCAATTATGCATTGAGCAGAATATTCGTATTTCGTCCGCTGGAGCAGCTGGTAGGGAGACCACGTCAGGGAAAGAGGATGTAGGTTTGATAGGATGCGGCCTGTTTCCACGTATCGGGGGCGATAATTCTTCCGAAATCATGGATGGTCATAAGAGAGTCATCGGCACAACAGCCACCCAATTCCAGGGCGCGGTTCCAGAATTTATCCGTGTAGGTAACCGAACGCTCATTAGCAGGTAGCGGAAAAACGTTTTTGAGACCTCTTCTGAAGCGTCAACTTCGGTGTCTGGAATGACCTCTGACTCTCTCGAAAACCGCATTGGGTTCGACCAGGACAGGCGATCTGCCTACACTGAAACCTTTCAACCGGTACAGAAGAAAAATCGTGCTCTCTACGAGTTTCACCCAATGAACGAGCGAGTTTTTCCGCAGCCTGTTAGACTGACCGTCACGATTGCAGGGGACACGTATCCGGTCCAGCGATCAATAACCAAGGCGCATAGCGCGCAATCGCTGATTATCCAAAGTGATGTCAGCATCACGTAGCCCTGTCAGGCGTGAAGGTTGACTCCCTTTACTCAGTAGTCAGAAACTAAGGCAACAGCAACACGAATGAAACCCGCATAGAATAAGGTCAACTGTGACATCGTGTTCTGCAAATCACCGTCTTATGGGTGAGATAGCAGATGAGGGCTGGGGCATGGGATGGTAGTCCTGGCGAAAGAGGGGCCGGAGAAAAGGGGACAAGTGATGAAAGTGACGATGCTCTCGCACGCTTCTGTTCGAATCGATGAACCGCCTGTCTCTATCTGTGCAGACCCTTGGTTCATTGGGGAGGCCTTTAATGAATCCTGGTCCTTGCTCTGTGAGCCTGCCGTGCTCCCGACAGGACTCCACGATGTCACACATATTTGGATTTCCCATGAACATCCGGATCATCTTCATTTTCCGACTCTGAAGGCGATTCCGGCTGAACAAAAGTCCAAGATTACCCTCTTGTACCAAGAGCACTTTTCATCGCGAATGAGTCGAGCGCTTGGGAATCTTGGGTTTTGTGCGGTTGTCGAGCTACCGCTTGCTCGTTGGTACGATCTGAACAGCGAGATATCCGTCCTGTGCTGCTCGGTCGGATCGATTGACTCGCTTCTTGCCGTGCGGTCAAGGGGTGTCACGCTGCTGAATATGAACGACTGCGTCTTGAGTCATTTCGCAGCCAAGGCACTATCAAAAGTCGTTGGGCCAGTAGATGTCCTTCTGACCCAGTTCTCGATCGCATGTTGGGCTGGCAATCCGGATACGGAAGATGTAGGGACAAGGCATGAGGTCATTGAACGCATGCGAAATTATGCGGACGCGTTTCAACCGCGAGTGATCATCCCTTTTGCAAGCTTTGTATATTTCAGTCACACCGAAAATCGGTATATGAACAGATGGGTCAATACCCCAGACCACGTGTGCGAGCGACTGAAAGATGTGAAATCCAAGGTGCAGTTTCTGTACAATGGCGACAGTTGGTCTAGCGAAGATGGGTTTTCTTTGAATGGGGACCCATTGGAGCGCTACCGAAAAGACTTCCGGGCGATCGAGGACCGTCCCTTCATTAGTCATCCTTCATCATCTCTGAACGAAATTCTTGAGCTAGGTAGAAAGCTATCCAAGAATGTGCGTGCAGTTTTTCCTGACATTATTTTAAGGCTGGCCCGTCCTATCTACTTCTATGTAATTGATCTCGGCACCGCCATACGCTTTGACCTTCAGAGAGGATTAGTTGAGGTCGATCAACGATTAAAGAATGAATGCGATATGGCATTAGGATCTCAAGCCCTGTGGTATGCTTTCAAGTTTCCATGGGGATTTGGGACGCTGGATGTGTCGGGCCGGTATGAGATCCTTAATCCGAAAATCAACAGAAGAGCCTTGTACATTTGTCATCTGTATAGTTCCGACATGAGTTTCAAGGGCCTGTTTCATCGTTTGAGACAGGGCCGCGTCTGGAAATTTTTGTGGAGTAAGCGACAAGAGATTTCCGACAGGCTGCTCAATTGATCCCACAACAACACTATCGAACACCCATAAAGTGGGCTACGTTAAGATGGGCTACATTGCGGATGCCTGTCGCCGAGCAGGTTGCGGAAAAACCCGGATTGAATGGGACCGATGTGCCCCACCTCCAATCGCACGAGCCGTTGACGCTCATTCGTGTAGGAGGTGTCCCATCGTGGAGGCCCGCGGTGAGCCACGTGGCATGCGGCGGAGCCGAGTCGGCTCATGTCGCGGCCTCCACGAGATTGCGCATTCGCACCAGGTTGTACACCGCTGCCGCGAAGGTAAGGTGAAGAGCCAGGCGACTCGCTGGACGCCACGCAGTTTGACCTTCCGCAACAAACCGACCGTCTTCAACCAGCCGAAGACCTCTTCGACCCGTTTGCGCTTCTGTTGACTAACGGCATAACCGGGGTGGCGGGTGGTCCGACCATCAATCGCGCTCGTCCGCCTCGTGGTGTGCTGGGCCACATGCGGGGTCACCTGGCGCTCTCGCAACGCGTCCACGAACGCGGTGGTGTCATCGTTCCTATCGCCTCCCAGCGTGATCCGTCGTGTGGTGGGCCTGCGATTCAGCAAGGCGATCGCCGCCTGCCGTTCCGCCGTCCCCGGGGTCACCGTGGCGTTGACCACCAAGCCGTGGCGGTTCTCCATCAGGACATGCCCGAGGAAACACAACTTCGCCTCCTGCCCCGTGGCCTTCTTGTACAGCCGCGCCTCTGGGTCTGTCGTCGAGACGTGCATCGCGTTGGTCCGCCGCTCCCTTCGGAAGTCGACACTCGGGTTCCCCGGGTCATCGGGCGCTGGCAGCGGCGATGCGGCTTTCTTCTTGAAACTCTTCTGACCTGTCCAGGCCTCGATCCGCGTCCCATCCACCGTGAAGTGCGCATCGGACAAGGGGCGCTGGGTCTTGGCTTGGGCCAAGACTTGCTTAAAGAACGCCGTGGCCACCTCACCCTCCAACGAACGGTCCCGGTTCTTGGTGAACACCGTCACGTCCCACATCGGCGCGTCCAGACCCAGGCTGACAAACCGGCGGAACAGCAGGTTGTAGTCCAACTGTTCCATCAGGAGTCGTTCGCTCCGAATACTGGAGAGCCCCTGCAGCAACAACGTCCGCAGGAGCTTCTCCGGGGCAATCGAGGGCCGACCGGTTTGGGCATACAGCTTCGTCAACTTCGGCGACAAGGCGGTCAGGGCCGTGTCCACGGAGGGCCGGATGGGCCGAGCGGGTGCGTCACGGGCACACGTGCCTCGGGCGAGAGGTAACTGAAGAGTCCGGCTTGCTAGGTATCCTGACCGCGCAGCGTGAACCTCCTGGAGTAGCTGCTAGATAGTTATACCCAACTACCCCAGAGGGACAGGGGAACACAAGAGTTTTTCCGCAGCCTGCTGTGCGCCGGATAAACCGGCAAGGTGTTGTGGATGCAAGAGCCACACAGAGAAGGTCTAGCGAGCCACTCTGACCTTGAGTCATGCGCTGGCGTCCGTAAGGGCGAGCGTGAAGCGTTGACAGAGGCAGGGACGGGTTGGGTATCGAGCCGCGAAATTGTGACACTTCGGGGTGCCGACGCGATAGCAGGACGCGGAAGGCCACACGCACTGCCTCGCCAGCGCGAGAGGCAGGGAGACCCCGCGCGGTCTGAGACCCCATGCACGTTCCGACACACCCTGCACGAGAACCGGGAGATCCCGCGTCTCTCTGCTGTCCATCGAGGTGCAGAGCGCATGGGGAAGTCCAAGGACCCACGCCCATGATGGACAGACACGGGCACCCGGATATAGACCGCCACCGTCTGCTTGTGCACATCCAGTCCTGCGCAGTGCTCAATCATCTGTTCCATCGCGTTCGCCTCCTGGTAGGGCATTGGCGCCGAAGCCTGGAGGAGCCTCCTCTTCCACGACTCTGCTTTCCGTGCTCATGCGTCAGCAACAATGCGAGGTGCCGAACGCTCCCGCGTCAGACTATCTCTCGGACTCACTGGTACCAAGGGTCTCCGACGTCATCCAGGCCACGGTCAGCTGGGCATAGCGCATGTTCATCCTGCAGGGTGGCCGCCTTGCGGCCATGAGGACTCTCTCAAAATTGGTTAAGGGGCGTCGTGATGTAGACGAACTGCACAAATCCAAGGAAATTTGTGGCGTAATACTCCCAACGAATCAGGAGGTGCTGTTTCCATTGGAGCTAGGCAAGGAACCGTCAGAAGAGCCAGTGACGTCCATAGTCAACGTAAATGGTGTCCATTCTGGGCATTCAGCTTGCGGGTGGATTCGATGCGGGGCAATCATGTTCACCTTGTTCAATTTGAGCTATTGCTCTTTGCATAAATATGGAAAGGGCGATGCGCGTGCACTATACTCAGGGGCATGAGGTCTCTAGAAACAGCCCGGCAACTGGAACGGCGACGCCGACAGGCCATCCGGTTGCTCACGGCGGGCACCACTCTGTCGGCGATCGCACGGGCTGTGGGTGCCTCCGTGAGTTCTGTATTCCGGTGGGCCGAGGCCTACCGCAAACAGGGGCTCCCTGGATTGCGGTCCCGGCCGACACCGGGTCGTCCCCCGAGTCTCTCCTCGGCGCAGAAGAAGCGGCTGGCGGCCCTGCTCCTGAAGGGGCCTCTGGCCAGGGGCTATCGCACCGATCTCTGGACCTTGAAACGTGTAGCGCAGCTGATCCATCAGCAGTTCGGGGTGTGCTACCATCCCTGTCATGTCTGGAAACTCCTGACTCAGTTGGGCTGGAGTTGTCAGAAGCCCGAACGCCGCGCCCTGCAACGGGACGACGCCGCGATCGCCCGGTGGAAGCGCACGCGCTGGCCCCTATATAAAAAAATGCTCGACGACATGGCGCCCACCTCGTCTTTCTTGATGAATCGGGCTTTCTGCTCATCCTCAACGTGGCCCGTACCTGGGCACCGGAAGGCCGCACGCCGATCGTGCGCTATCTGTACAAGCAGGATCGGCTCTCGGCGTTCAGTGCGCTGGCCGTGTCGCCCAAGCGCCGGCGGGTGGCGCTCTCTCTCAAGGTTGCGCCGCCGCAATCTCACGGGGTTGGATGTCCGAGCCTTCTTGCGTCACCTGCTTCGGCATCTGCGGGGTCCCGTGGTTCTGCTGTGGGATCGGGGAACCATTCATCGCCAAAAGGCGGTCACAGAATGGAGCACCGCCCATCCCACGCTCCACGTGGAAGAGTTCCCGGCCTACGCCCCGGAACTCAATCCGGCGGAATATGTCTGGGCCCAGGCCGACCGCGCCTTGGCCAACAGCGCGCCCACCGATTGGGCCCAGCTCAATGGACTACTCCGCTCCTCCGTGCGGCGCATCCGAAGGGCGCCGCCACTCCTGTGGTCCTGTATCCACGCGTCGGATCTGCCATGGACACGGTGAATCTTTCCATTATTTATGCAAAGTTCAGTAGTGATCGAATGCGTCGCTGACTACATGGTGATTCGCCTCATGCGTGCTGACGCATGACGGGCAGCTCATGTGAATCCACAATTTCCAGTATTTTCACGACTATACCACGTATCGTGAGTCAGACGGCCTGGTTGTCTCGGTGAGGGCAAAGCGTGCAAGACTCTCTGGTCGATAGTTGAGTCCTTCTCGAAGGGATGGCGAACGATTGTTATGAGAGTGCCACCAACATCTTATTTTAGTTTTTCACCATGATTCGATTTAGGCGAGCAATCGGTGCCTGCGTCCTTGCCAGTGCTCTTGTGCAAGCCGTTGCAGTCCACGCGGCGACGTACTATGTCGCCACGACCGGGAACGATGGTAATCTTGGCACAGAAATACAACCGTGGCGGACAGTGGCCTATGCGGTGTCCGCCATGATCGCAGGGGATACGACCTATGTTCGGGCTGGGACATATCGTGAGGGGATAATCCGGTTTTCGAAGTCAGGGATGCAAGTGGCTCCTATCAAGCTCCTCAACTATCCAAGGGAATCTCCAGTCATTGACTGTGTCGATAAGACACAGTTTCATCGGATTATTCTTGAGCATGCTTCTAGATTTCAGAATCCAATGGGCTGGATCACGATTGAGGGGTTTGAGATACGGAATTGCTACGATGGGATCAAGCTCCATAACGCCCACGATCTCACGCTTCGGCGAAATTGGATCCATGACAATATGTTTCAAGGCATTCTCGGGAATGGCACCAGAATCCTGATTGATCGGAATAGGATCAACCATAATGGACGCTTTGCTGCCTGCGCTACAACACCATTCGTGTGCAATTTGGATCATGGTATCTATCTGAACGGCACGGCAATCATGATCACGAACAACCTTATTTACGACAACTTGGGCTACGGCATTCAAGCAAATGGGACAGTCAGTTATGACTCTACGAAGCATGCGGGGTCGGCATACGCCCTGTCGTATGATTGGGTCATCGCCAACAACACTATTGCTTACCAAGTCAACTGTGCTGCCATTGTCGTGTGGGGCTCCACACTCCGGAATCTGCGGGTTGAGAATAATATTTTCTATGAGAACTCTGTTAAAGGTGCTTCTAGTGCTGTGCAGGGAATTGATTTTGTATGGATGACAAGTACTGAGATTACGATCAAAAACAACCTCGCCTTCTCGAGTGGATCTGGAGGTATGACGTTTCTCGGTTCTGGGGCGAACGAATGGGTCCATTACACACAATCTGGCAACATTGTGAATGTGAGCGATCCAGGATTCATCAACGCCCCAGCCACACTTCCCGCATTGCCGAATTTTGCTCTGACCTCACGAAGCCCAGCCATAGACAAGGGCGTATCCCTCACCACGACCAGCATAGCGTTCAACGGTATTACTCGGCCTCAAGGACTTGCCTACGATCTTGGTGCCTATGAATACCATGAGGATGGCGACGTCCGATCATCTGATGGCCAATAGAATGAGGGAGCGATCTCCTGTTGGGCGGCTCCGGTCGTCTGCTTCTTGTCGTTGACACACTTGATCACGGTATGAATTAGGACCAGTGGCTCCAACCCTTTCAAAATCCCGAATCGTGACTCTCCGGCCCCCAACACCGCGTCCATCTTTGAGGACTTACAGGATCACACTCATCGTAGAAATGCGTAATCCTAACATGATAATGTCCGCTTTGACCAAAATAGAAATGTCCTCGTCGTTGATAGACTCCCCGTTCTTCGAGGGAGGGCGGGATGGTCGGAGAGGACAAAGTACTCATGAGTGGGAAGGAACTGCGGCGGATCCATGTGATCCACCAGGTGCGGGAGAAGCGGATCACGCAGAGAGAGGCTGGGACGATGTTGCGGCTGTGGCTGCGGGCGCGTGGGATCACTCATTTTGCACGACGCAAGCGCCCCCATCGGGCCTGGCGGGCGCGGAAGGCGCATGTGGGGGAACTGGTGCAACTGGATGGCTCCCATCATGACTGGTTCGAGGGGCGCGGCCCGGCGTGTGTCCTGATGGCCTACATCGATGATGCGAGCAGTCGCGTGTTTGCCCGGTTCTATGAGTACGAGGGCACGATCCCGGCGATGGACAGCTTCCAGCGCGACATTCGGCACTATGGAATCCCGCTGGCCATCTCTGCGGACAAGCCTACGACCTACCAGTCACCGGCTGCGCCCACGGTGGCGGAGCAGCTGGCCGGGGAGGAACCCCAGAGTCAGTTCGGCCGGGCGTTGGACGAGCTGGGGGGGGTGAGCTGATTGCGGCGCACTCCCCGCAAGCCAAGGGGCGGGTGGAGCGGCTGGTTCAGACGTTTCAAGATCGGCTGATCAAAGAGATGCGTTTGGCCGGGATCGCGACCTTGGAGGACGCGAATCGCTTCGTGGAGCACTATCTGCCAGTCTACAACCGGCGCTTTGCCGTGGCCCCAGCGCAACCCGCCAATCTGCATCGGCCAGCACCGTCGGCCCGGGAGTTGGCCCGGAGCCTGTGTATCAAATCGTCTCGATGTCTGCGGAAGGACGTCACCATTACGCATGAAGGGCAGCTCTATCAGGTGCATGACCATCTCCGCGCCACGCATGTGGTGGTTGAGGAACACCTGGATGGGACGAGGCGGCTCACCCATCAGGGGCGGTTGCTCAGCTTCCACGCGATTCCGGCGCGGCCCGTGCCGGCAGCAGCGGGCACGACGGTGTCCCGGTCACGACGCCCGATCAAACCGGCGGCGGATCATCCCGGCGCAAGCGATGGCAGCCGGAACGAGGACCACACCCGGCAGCAGCCGGAACATAAAACCGGACATTTCTACTGTGGGAGAAAGCGGACATTTCTGTTTGGGCTTGACAGTGGCCTCTCATCTATATATTTGTTCTCTTCAGTTGTAAGTGGGAACATAAGAAGCGTCTACACGTTTGTGCATAAATAATGCAGGTTTTGTTTACAGCTGCCGATGCCAATGAGCCCTGAGTCTTTCGTTAGATTTGCAGCAAGGTCACTATTAAGTTATCGCTATCACCACGACCACGTGACGCAAGCCAAAAGAATAGTGAAGAGAATAGAGGGGGTAAAAGGTTCCTTATCTCAGCACGTAGTTAGACAGTGCAATGCCTATGCGATAGATATCCTCGGACACCGTCACTTCGCGGCTTGGCTTTATGTTTATTCTGCTATTGCTGGAAGCTTTAAAGAGGGCTGGATACCAGACAACTACTATGGTTCTGTTGTAGTTCCTAAGCTGAAGGGCGATTACGGAAAAGTATCGAGTCTAAAACCCTTGAATTCTACAATCTTCTCTAATAACAGCTTTCCTGACATCCTTTCGTATTCTAACGGTGTGTTCTTTGACACCGAGTGCAGGGTACTTCATCCTGATTCGGTTAAAGCCAAGTTATTTGGCGATAAAGGAAGAGTCGTATTTAAGCTCAATAACTCGTCACGAGGGAGAGGGATTTTCTTTTTCGATAGAGAGTCTTTCGACCTAGGTAAGATCTATAAATTGGGCAATGGATTGTTTCAGAGTTGTATTAATCAGCACGAGGTATTTCAAGAGTTTGCGAAGAAGTCTGTCGCTACACTAAGGATGACCACTGTTATTGAAGATGATGGGACAACATCGCTTAGAGCTTGTTATCTGAGATTGGGGAGCGGCACTGATACTCACGTTCAATCTGAAAGTCATACAAGGATACCGATTGACATAAAAAGCGGAGTCTTTAATAACGTTGGGTTCACTACGGATTGGTTGGAGATTGACTGTCACCCCACAAGCAAGGTGAAGTTTCAGGGGAAGTCCATTCCAGCTTACGATGATTGTCTTAAGCTGGTTACTATGCTTCACAAGAGGGTCCCGTATGCGCGATGTATAGGATGGGACGTTACTCTTGATAATAAGGAGCGCGTGAGAGTTATGGAGTGGAACGCGGAACATAATGACATAAAGTTCAGCGAGGCTACCCAAGGCCCTTGTTTTTCTGAATTACATTGGGAACGACTCAAAGATAGTTCGTAGGAGGTTCGGCGTGGGGTTCAAGTTCACCTTTAGGGCTGCCCCTGTATGATATTATCCGAAACCCAGGGTCCAAGACGACAATGGCGTTATCCGGGACATCTTTGTAAACAACCGCATTGGCCCCTATTTTCACCCTACTCCCTACATGGATTTTCCCAAAAATCTTTGCGCCTGGCGCAATGTATACATCATCTCCAATGGTCGGTACCCCTCTGCGTTCACCTTGCCCTGATACACCAATGGTCACTAATTGGGAGACATTGACGTTTCTTCCTATTCTTGCGTAGCCAGAGATTGTGATACCCCCATGATGTCCGATGTAGAATCCAGCGCCTATTTCCGCTGTTCGGCCGATGTCAATGCCCCACTTACTACGAATTCGATGAAAAAGGAGTAGGTATATTGGTTCAAGTAGTATTCTCAAAAGAAGGTTCTTCTTTTTTAGCCATTGTCCAAAACGATGGATTCCAACCGCGTGAAGCCCCGGTGAGCGGTAGCAATCGATCATTCTTCTGATCACGCTTCCCTTAGTTAAATCATAGGTTCGCAAGAAATCTTCCTTGAAGAGAAACGTAGATTGGGATGAGGTGCCATGATCGGAAGGTATTGCTGAGGTAACTTCCTCACGAAACGTCATTTTCTCAACTCTTTCTTTTTGCATACGGTCCCACTGATCTGAAGCGAATTATATCTGTACACTCCGTTTATCGATCTCTGTCGTATTATAAGAGATTGACTTTTGGAGGATCAATGTAGCGCTCCCTATTTGCCAAGCGGGCACAGTCTCTGGTGACAGAATACACTCTTCCGATTCAGCGGGCCTGTCAGGCAGTGGAGCTGGGCGGGCCATGTACTATTGGCTCTTGGTTGACGAGGCGCGGCGGGATACGCCGGTGATCGCTGCGTTGGTGGCGGTGGTAGCGGCCCACTTGTGCTGGGGTTTCTGGACGTGCGATTGACGGCTCCGGCTGGATGGGCATCCGTGGAACGCGAAACGCGCTTGACGAGTTTATTGTCAGCTGCGCTTGAATCTACCCAGACGGATCAAGAAAAGCTTTCCCAGGTCGTCCTGATCAGTCTTTGACTGTGGTGACAGAGGTGGCTCCGCTTGGTTGGACAGTTTCTGTCCGTTCCTAAGTGACGCCTGGTGGGATGAGCCTACGCGGCAGTGGGCCGTGCAGGCAGGTTCTCCCAGTACACGCGATCGGGCGTGCGTCCGTCACGCGCGCGATGCGGCCTGAGCTGATTGTAGAAGGTCATGTAGCGCCCCACCCTCTGTTGGGCGTCGGAGACAGTCTCATAGGCATGGAGAGAGACCTCTTCATACTTGCGACTCCGCCACAACCGTTCGACGAAGACGGTATCCCGCCAGCGCCCGGTCCCATCCATACTGATCTGAATGCCATAGTCTTTCAGGAGTCCCGTGAACGCCTGGCTGGTGAACTGACACCCTTGATCCGTGTTGAAGATCTCTGGGCAGCCATATCGGGTGACCGCCTCCAGGCAGAAATCGGTGGTCAACGTGTTGGAGAGCCGCCACGCCAACACTCGGCGACTCGCCCAGTCCAGGATGGCACAGAGATACAGAAAGCCGCGCTGCATCGGAATATAGGTGATATCCGACGCCCAGACATGGTTCGGCTGTGTGATGGGCAGCTGGTGCAGCAGGTAGGGATAGATCCGGTGGGCGGGATGCCGTTGACTGGTGCGGGGCTTGCCGTACACGGCCATGATTCCCATGCGACGCATGAGCGTGGCCACCTGCCGCCGCCCAATGGCGTGGCCCTCTTGCCGTAAGAGATCACGCAGCATGCGGGCACCGGCAAACGGATACTGCAGATGGAGCTCATTAATCCGGCGCATGAGCACCAGTGTGGTGTCAGAGACCGGTCTCGGCCGATAGTAGGCCGTCGACCGAGACAGCCCGAGGAGCTGACACGATCGGACCACGGGCAATGTGTGCGAGGGATCAATCATCGCTGTGCGCTCAGCACGCCCGCCTTGATGAGCGCCCCTTCTCAACAATCATGCTCCAGGGTCAGTTGCCCGATCTTGGCGTGCAGCGTCTTGAGATCCGGCGCCTCCGACGGCGCCTTCGCCCCGCCAAAGACGTCGGCTGCCCGCGCCAACAATTGCTGCTTCCATTCGGTGATCTGGGTGGGGTGGACGCGGAATGGCTCAGCCAATTCGACCAAGGTCTTGTCGCCCTTGACGGCGGTCAACGCCACCTGCGCCTTAAAGGTCCCGCCGTCATTCCGCCTCGTTCGTTTCATCGCCTCGCTCCTTTGGTTCGCCACCAGTGGGTGACGTTGGTGAAGCCAGGCTCCCACTTAGCATACTGTCGGAATTTCCAGAGCCCCCTCACTCCTTTTGTCGAGGATCGCCAAAGGCATCGGTCTACTCTATTCTTGAGGACGCCGTCGTGTTCTGAGTTGACGTCACCTGAGAACAGTTTTGAACAAACTTGAAAAAATTCTTACATTTTCCTCTATATTAATAGGCATGTATAAGAGGTCTCTTATGGCATGATAATTGATGTAGCTGGAATTTGGCGCACAGCGACAATTCTAACGACATAGGCGCATAATCAACGTTTTGCGGAAGGGGTGGAGACGCCAAATGATTCGACTCAAGCGAGCAACCAGTGTTTGTATTCTGGCCAGTGTCCTCGTGCAAGCCGTGGCGGCCCACGCGGTAACGTACTATGTTGCCACGACCGGGAGCGATAGCAATCCTGGCACAGAAAAAAAACCGTGGCAAACGGTGGCCTATGCTGTGGCTGCCATGGTCGCAGGGGATACAACCTATGTCCGGGCTGGGACATATCATGAAGGGATAATCCGATTTTCGAAGTCAGGGACGAAGGCGGCTCCTATCAAGCTTGTTAACTATTCAGGAGAATCTCCTGTTATTGACTGTATTGACAAGAACGCGTTTCATCGCATTCTCATCCAAAATTCAGCTGGACCCAAATTCGCCATTGGATGGATCACGGTTGAAGGATTTGAGATACGAAACTGTTATGAGGGCATTAAAGTCAACGGTGTAAATGATCTGACGATTCGACGAAACTGGATTCACGACAATAAATTTCAAGGGATTCTCGGGAATGGCACCAGGATTCTGATTGATCGAAATATTATCAATCACAACGGTCAATTCGATGAGTGTTTAACGAATCCGCCAGCATGCAACTTGGATCATGGCATATACCTGGCCGGTACAGCGGTCACAGTTACGAACAATCTCATTTACGACAATCTCACGTCAGGTATTCAAACAACTGGGTCGCTCAGGTACGACTCTGCAAAGTATCCGGGACCAGAGTATGTCGACGCCCACGATTGGGTCATCGCTAACAATACCATTGCGTACCAAGCTTATGGTCCCGCGATTGTGCTCTGGGGTTCTACGATTCTGAACACACAAATCAAGAATAATATTTTCTATGAGAACCGCGTTAACGGCAGGTCTGCTCAATCGAATGGGATCGCATTCACGTCGATGACCGGGACTGGTATCACGATCAAAAGCAACCTCTCCTATGCGAGTGGGTCTGGTGGGGCGATTTTTCTCGGCCCTGGGGCGACCGAAGGGGTCCATTACACGCAATCCGACAATATCGTGAATGTAAGTACACCGGCATTCGTCAATGCTCCAGCCACGCTTCCGGCGTCGCCGAATTTCGCCCTAACCGAACGAAGCCCGGCCATCGATGCAGGCGGGTCTCTCGCTATGACTAGCATTGCGGTCAACGGCATTCAGCGGCCCCAAGGAGCTACGTATGATATTGGTGCCTATGAATACGACCCTGCTGGAGACGGTCGACCTCCTCGTGCGCCAACGACACTCAGAGCTAACTGAGCGTTTGTAAGTTCTCTGTAGATCGAGACAGTCAGCAGGCGAATCTTTTGGCACAATGATAACCCTCTCCAGAAGGTTCAAGGAGGCCGATGCTGGGCGTCCGGCTTTGGCCCTCTTGAGAATGACTGCGATCTGCGTTTCCGCGAACTTCGATTGCTGCATGAGAACCTCCTGGCTAGGGTAACCGTTCTGCCAGAATGTTCTCCTCCTGAGCCATCTGAAGAGTGTGGAAGCTTACAAGATGGCTTGATTGCGGGTGAACACCACAATACCTTCACAAGGCCCTACACTATATAGCCTCCATAATAACGTTACATTATTGATACGGACGCATATGGCCTTGGACCTGCGTGGGGGATGGTGCTGGATGCTGCGAAATGTTGATGTCAGGGCCAATGCCTCAAAGCACAAGACGATGAGCTACGGGCGGATGGTGACCGAAGAGGCGCGGCTCACGGCGGAAGTCAAACGGCTGTTGACGCAGGCGGAAGCCGCTGATGCTCAGGATGATGCCACCTATGGCCTCAATCGGCGAGGCGATGAACTGCCCGCCGAACTGGCGCGTCGGGAGCAGCGACTCCAGACGATTCGGGCGGCCAAGGTGGTGTTGGAACAGGAGGCTCAGGCGGAGGCGACCCTCACCCAGGCCGCCCACGCGGCGCGCGCCACTTCACGGATCCGGAAAGCCGGATCATGCCAGCGTCAGACGCCAAGGGGAGTGTCGTGCAAGGGTATAACTGTCAAGCGGCCGTCGATGCGACCGCGCAGATCATCGTCGCCGCTGACGTCACCGATGAAGCGAATGACAAGCAGAAAGCCCAGCCGCTGCTGACCCAGGTCCTCGTCAATACCGAGCAGGTGCCCCGGACCGTGAGCATGGACGCAGGGTATTTCAGCGAGGCGAACGTCACGGCCAGCATGGCCCTGGGCTGCTGGCCCCTCATCCCACCGGACCGCCAGCTTCACAGCCAGGCCGTGCCGATGGCTTCCCGTGGACGGCCGCCAGCGGGACTGTCGGTGGCCGATCGCATGCGCCGTACGCTCCGCACGAGGCGCGGACGACGGGGCTACGCCCGGCGCAAAGCGATCGTCGAGCCGGTGTTCGGTCAGATCACGCAGGGCCGTGGCTATCGACAATTCCTGTTGCGCGGGATGCCGCAAGTGCGGGGTGAATGGGCGCTCATCTGTACCACGCATAATGTCCTGAAACTCTGGCGGGCCCTCGCTCATCGGCCCCGAGGTCCCGGACACCGCCTGCGCACGCTGAGCGGCAGCCGGAAGGCGAACCGAAGGAGACCGAGATAGCGACAGGGTCCTGTGTCGAGCCAGGTGCAGCCGAACATGGACTGACTCCACGGTCAAGTTCATGGTGCTCTCAAGTCAATGTCGGACAGGTTCCTAGTAGTCGAAACGGATCAGAAAGGGCGACCGATGTCTACCGATACTCACCTGACTCCGAAGGAAAAGCAGAACCGCTACCGCCGGCGTTTAAGGCGTAAGGGACTGCGTCCGGTACAGATCTGGGTGCCTGATACGCGTGCCGAAGGGTTCGCCGGCGAATGCCGACGACAGGCTCGGCTAACTGCTCGTTCGGTGCAGGAAAAGTCTGCTCTCGACTTCATCTCGGAGATCGCCGATTGGGACAACGCATAGGACGTGGCGACATCGTGACCGTGGCTGCAAAGGGCCACTACAGCAGAAAACCACCCCCTGCTCTTGTCTTGCAATCCGATCTCTTCTCTCCCCTTGGCAGCGTCACGATCTGCTTATTGACCACCGAAATTCTCGACGCGCCTCTGTTCCGCCTGACCGTTGATGCAGCTTCATCGAGCGGCCTTCAGCACACCTCACAAATCATGATCGACAAGATCGTCACAGTCCCCCGGGAAACCATCGGCGCTCGCATTGGATCGTTGAACGGCGAACTCATGGTGCGCGTTGATCGATCCCTTGCCGTATTCCTCGGAATCGTCTGACAACGAGAAACCCTGCGGCCTGATTC